>RZYZ01000243.1 GCA_009930125.1 Clostridia bacterium
CTCCTCTATTCCACCTGTACACTCAATAAGGAAGAAAATGAGGAGAATATCAGGTGGTTCCTCAATAATCACCCCGAGTTCACTCCTCTGCCCGTTGAACTGGGAGATCATGACCATTTCCAGTATACGGAAGAAGGGTTTCTCACCATTCTGCCAGGGAAGACCATGGACGGGTTTTTCATCAGCAGAGTAAGAAAAAAATAAATGTTCACGACTTCTGCAGATGTTGTAAATGGCTGATGCTGAAGTCTTTTTTTAAATACTAAGAATAATTTAAAGAAATTTAACATTTTTTATGATAAAATGTCCATGTTTATAAAAACGGCATTGCAGAAAACGAACACGTTTCCGGGTGAACGAAACGCTAGAAAAGGAAGTAACAATGGAATATATATTTGATTATTCTCTGGATGAGCTGAAAGCCTGGTTCAAGGACCATGGGGAGAGTGCATTCAGAGCAAAGCAGGTCTTTGATTACCTGTATAGAGGAGTCACAGACATCGATGAGATGAAAAATGTGAATACCAGCGCCAGAGAGAAACTGAAGGAACACTTCAGGGTCACACTGCCGAAAGTGCTGGACCAGAGAGTATCCAAGGATGGAACGGTGAAGATGCTGATGCTTCTAGAAGATCAGAACATCATCGAGACGGTGATCATGAAGTATCATTACGGGTACTCCGTATGCGTTTCTTCCCAGATCGGCTGCAAAATGGGGTGCACGTTCTGTGCCTCCACAAAAGATGGCATGGTGAGAAATCTCAGTGCGGGAGAAATCCTCTCCCAGGTCATCGCATCCTCCGTACTGGTGGGGGAGCGGATTTCCCATGTGGTTCTTATGGGTTCTGGGGAGCCTCTGGATAACTTCGATCAGGTGATGAAATTTCTCGATCTGATCCATGCAAAAGAAGGTCTTAACCTGTCCCATCGAAATATCACCATTTCCACCTGCGGCCTGGTGGACAAGATCATAGAGCTTGCGGACAGAAAGCTTCAGATCACCCTTGCCATTTCTCTTCATGAAACCACGGATGAGAAAAGAAGGATAATCATGCCTATAGCAAATAAATATAGTATCCATGACATCTTAAATAGTGTAAAATATTATATGAGCAAGACAGGCAGAAGAGTTTCTTTTGAATATGCACTCGTGAAAGGTTCAAATGATGGCGAAGAAGATGCGATCGCTTTGGCGAAACTTCTGAAAGGAATGAAGGTTCATGTGAATCTGATTCCGGTCAATACGATCAAAGAGATGCTGTATCTGCCTTCATCCAATGAAGCCATCCAGAGATTCAAGGATATTCTCATTGGACATGGCATTGAGGCTACAGTAAGAAGAGAGATGGGGTCTGACATAGATGCCGCCTGTGGACAATTAAGAAGAAGCTACATGGAGAACATGTAGTTTAAACAAGGAGACTGTTATGATAGAAAGGATTTCTGATATCGGAAATATCAGGGAACTTAATGAAGATACCTTCGGGGTTCTGGAAGGAAAATACTTTAATCTGTTCATTATCTGCGATGGTATGGGCGGTCATAACGCCGGGGAAGTTGCGAGCAAAATGGCGAAGGATACAATCCTTCATACCATGGAACATGACCTTCATGATTCTCCCGTTGAAGCACTTGTTGCGGCGATCAAAGAAGCGAATCAGAAGATCTTTGAGCGCTCCGCATCCGAAAAGACCATGAGCGGAATGGGTACAACGGTCACAACAGCTGTATCCTATGACGGCAAGCTGGATATCGCCCATGTGGGAGACAGCTCACTTTACATCATCAGAGATAACGAAATAAAAAAAATAACAAAAGATCATAGTTTTGTGCAGGAACTGGTTGATTCCGGAAGAATAAGTCAGGCGGATGCGAAGCACCATCCCAACAAAAACATCATTACTAGAGCTGTAGGAACCAACGCTGAAGTAGCTGTAGACACATATAGACTGAATACCAGGAAGGATGATTTTTTCATCCTTTGCACGGATGGACTGACAGATTATCTTTCCGATGAAGAAATCCTGAATGAAGTGACTAGCCATGAAAACAAGAAGGATTCGATTGCTGCCCTGGCGGAAATTGCCAAGGAGAGAGGCGGAAAAGACAATATAACGCTAGTAATATTTGGAGGCGAAGCGCTTAAATGATAGGAAGAATTTTAGGTAGTAGATATGAAATTACTGAGAAAATCGCTCAAGGCGGCATGTCAGTAGTATACAAGGCATTAGACCTGAACCTGAACCGCTATGATGCGGTGAAGGTGCTGAAAGAAGAATTTTCAACAAACAAAGATATACTGGAGAGGTTCAAGCAGGAAGCGAATGCGGTTGCTTTTCTTTCCCACCCCAACATCGTGAACATTTTCAATGTAGGCAGTGAGGGGAATATCCACTATATCGTCATGGAGTATGTAAAGGGGAAAACCCTTAAGGAAATCATCAGAGAACAGGGAAGCCTGTCCAACGAAGAGATTCTCAATTACTCCTATCAGATTGCAAGAGCGCTGGAATCAGCCCACAACAGCAATATCATCCATCGGGACATCAAGCCTCATAACATCATCGTCACAAAGGACGATCTGGTGAAGGTGACAGATTTCGGCATCGCGAAGCATTCGGATTCCGCCACCATCACAAACTCCGGGAAAATCATCGGTTCCGCCCACTACTTCTCACCTGAACAGGCGAGGGGAAATATGACGGACAGAAGATCGGATATCTATTCCTTAGGGATTGTGATGTATGAGATGGCCACCGGCAAAGTTCCCTTTGATGCGGAAAGCCCCATCACCATTGCATTGAAGCATATGCAGGAGGACCTGCCGTCACCGAAAAAGGATAATCCAAAAATCAGTGATGGACTGGAAAAGGTGATTCTGAAAGCGACAGCCAAGAATCCCATTGACAGATATCAGAGAATAGAAGAGATGATGACGGATCTTCGCACACTCATGAATGGAGAGAGACTTGAAGCGGTTTCAAGTGACAATACAGAAAATACACAAGTTATGGGTGCGGTTGTACCAGAAAGGATTGCCATGAAAAACGATATTTATGATGATGAAAAACCATCAAACAGTAAGAAGAAAGGACTCATTATCGGACTTGCAATGATCCTGGTTGTCGTTGCCGGTGCCCTCATTGGAGATGCTGTTTTCAGCCGTTCCAATGAAGACCCATCTGGAGTTGTAGAAGAAGAGGAAGTGGCTGTTCCGGATCTTGTAGGCATGACCAGCACAGAAGCGGAAGCGGAACTGGAAGCGCTGGGGCTTGTTTACGAGATTCAGTCCACTGAAACGTCCGATCAGCCCGTGGATACTGTTTTAAGAAGCATCCCTGAAAAGGACACCATGGTGAAAAAGGGTGTTTCTATTTCAGTGATTCTCAGCGC
>RZYZ01000022.1 GCA_009930125.1 Clostridia bacterium
CTATCTTGATGAACACAAGGAGAATCCGAAGACTCCCCGCATAGCTGAAGATGGGGTGAAATCTCTGAAAATCCATTCACTGAAGGATCAGAAAACCCCCTTCAGGATGATGACCAGCATGGTCACTGTTAATCAGATGGACTACTGTTTCTATTACGGATGGATCAATGACAGAAGTGTCCAGAAGATCCGGTTCGATTTCATCGATGAGCGCTTCGAGGTTCATCCTGAGGGACAGAAGTTCTTCCATCTCTTGCGGAATAAGAACATGAAGATGCATAAGACCACCGCCTTGGACTCCAATTCTCTTGTGATTCAGGAGTACACCTACTGATAAAGGTCTGTAGCAGTTCATAAGTAAGGAGAGCCAGAAAGCATATTCCCCCTATGCTTTCTGGCTCTCCTTATTCTTTTCTTCTCTCTTCTTCCTGAGAAGTGCCATCCCATGGTAAAAAGTCTTCACCGGATGCTTCAGAAAATATCTTCTGCTGCTGTAGCGCATGACTTCCCGGATCTTCTCTCTATGGATTTCATCATAGCAGTGCACGCTGCAGATGCTGCAGAAAACACGCCTTCCTTCATGGGGACAGGACATGGACTTCTTCTCCGCATAGGTAAACAGCGCGTCGCACTGCCTGCAGGGCTTCTTGTGATCCATGCCGGCGCAGTAGATGCCGATCATGTCTTTCAGTATGCCGATTTCACTCTTCGTCTTCAAACACTTCCCTCCTCCCTGGAAGAACCCTATTCCTTCTCCTCTTCTATTTCCTCAGAAAATCACTTGCTTTGCAAAGCCAGATCATATGATCGCTTCCTTCTCCCCAGTAATCCTTCACTATGCTGTAGGGTTCTCCGAACTTTCTGACCCATCTTTTCTGCGCTCTCTTATAGCCGCTGTCCAGACAGAAATTCTCAGTTCCTCTTCTGTGCAGCTCACGAATCATGGCATGGATGAGCTTTGAACCAACACCCTGATTCTGCAGCTCCGGCAGCACGAAAAGACTTCCCAGCTCTCCGATATTTTCCAGGGCACCATCTGTGCACTCCCTGATGATTTCACCGCAGGGTCCGAATGAAATGGTTCCAATGACCTGGTCCTTCCATCTGGCCACAAGGAAGAAGACAGAACTCTGATTGATCATGGCCTCTTTCAGCATACGCTTCTTATGGAGAATTTCCCCTGTGATCTCTTCCTCCAGATGCCCCAGTCCTTCTTTCTCAAAGGCGTCTCTGATTACTGTTTCAAAGACCTGATAGACGCCATCCAAGTCCTCCAGATAAGGCTTCTCGATCTGCACGACATGATTCATACATAGCTCTCCTTGACTTCTAGATTTCTTTTCTTTCATTGTACCATCAATATTACGTAAAACCATCGCCCCCAAACTGATCCTTATGATTTTATCAGAGAAAAGAAACCTCCACTTCTCTGACTTTTGAGCCAGAAACATGGAGGTTTCTTTTCAGTATATGCAATTCGATTATCTCTTCAGAAGACTGATGTCGCTTCCCTTCAGCAGCTCCGAATCAGTGTCGCAGCTCACCTGGGAGCAGACTTTACTCTGAGGACAACCTGAGCATTTCACGCCGTTTTTTCTGTCCCGCAGTATTTTCATGACTGCTGCTGCAAGCATCAGTCCGATGACCAGCAGTACGATTATATTTTCCATTCTGTCACGCACTCTCCTTCAGGTTTTTCAGGTCTGACCATTTTCTCCCATACATGAGATAAACAACCACACCAATCAGTACAGAAACCGCCATGAGTCCTGGAAGGAATCCTTCTCCCACGGACCCTGTGGTCAGGAAAGTCCCGATCTGATAGACAAAAAATGCAACGGTATAACCCATGCCCAGCTGGAATCCGATACCAGCCCACAGCCACTTTCTGCTTTCCATTTCCGCATTCATGGCACCGATGGCCGCAAAGCAGGGTGGGGTAAAGAGATTGAACATGAGATAGGCCAGGGCACTGACGGAAGTCAGTCCCATGATCTGTGCAATGGTCGCTGCTCCGGAAACCATCACCAGCTCTTCCGTATTGATGAAATTCGTGATGCCGTAGACCACCGCCAGGGTCCCTACCACATTTTCCTTGGCAATAAAGCCTGTCACCGCAGCTGCCGCCAGCTGCCAGGTTCCGAATCCCAGAGGAATGAGCAAGATGGCGAAGGGATGGGCGATTCCAGCAAGAATGCTGCTGGCCTCCATGCCTTCCTCCACCAGCTGAAGATTCCAGGTGAAGCTCTGCATGATATGGATGATCGCATTACACAGAAGGATGATGGTCGCTGCTTTGATGACAAAAGCTTTCCCTCTGGAAACCATGGAGACCAGTGCTCTTTTCACGCTGGGCACGCGATATTCCGGAAGCTCCATGATGAAGTAGGAGGCTCTGCCGCTGTCTCTGGTGATTCTTTTTACAATAAGAGCACCCAGAATGATGATGCCTATAGCCACAAAGTACATGGATGTTCCGACCCATGCGGAATTTCCGAAGAACACACCGGAGAACAAAGCGATGACGGGAAGCTTAGCACCACAGGGCATGAATGGTGTCAGCATGGCTGTGGTTCTTCTCTCACGTTCATCTCTGATGGTTCTGGTGGCCATGATGCCCGGTATGGCGCATCCTGTTCCGATGACCATGGGAATGATGGATTTGCCTGAGAGTCCCACTTTCTTCAGATAGCGGTCCATGACCACGGCAACTCTTGCCATATATCCGCAGTCTTCCAGCAGTGCAAGCAGGAAAAACAGGACCATGATCAGCGGAAGAAATCCTACCACTGCCCCTACGCCGCCGATGATTCCATCCAGAAGAAGCGTACGAAGTATGGGGGAGACGGAATCCCCGAGCATGCCTTCCACCAGCGCATAAAGTCCATCGATCCATCCGACGAAAAGATCCGCCAGCATGGGTCCAAGGGTGCTCTGAGACAAGGAAAACACAGCATACATCACTACAGCAAATATGGGAATCCCGAAGTATCTATGGGCGATGATGCGATCCAGAGCATCGGAACGGTTCTGCCTGCGGCTCTCCACTTCACGGCTTTCCACATCATCAAGAAGCGCTTCCACGTACTGGAATCTTTTCTTCTCGAGAGACTCCTCTGACTCCTCTTCTGCAGCGGATCCGTTTTTCCATGGCGCTTCCTGCACCTTGCCACTGGCAGCAGAAGCCGCTGCAATCAGCTCCTTCAATCCCTTATTCTGTGTGGATGAAGTTCTTACCACCAGGCAGTTCAGTCTGCTGCTCAGCTTCTCCGTATCGATGCGGATCCCTTTCTTCTCCAGCAGGTCACTTTTATTCAGCGCAATGACCACCGGAATGCCTATTTCTATGAGCTGGGTCGTGAAGAGAAGCGCTCTGCTGAGGTTTGTGGCATCCACAATATTTATGACCACATCCGGACGCTCCTCCACCACAAAGCTTCTGGTGATGCTTTCTTCGGAAGTGTACGGAGAAATGGAGTACGCTCCTGGCAGGTCCACCACGCGCAGATGCTCCTTCTGCTCTTTCAGGAGACCTTTCTTCACATCTCCCTCTTTTTTGGCGACGGTTACGCCGGGCCAGTTGCCCACGTGTTCTATTTTACCTGTGATGGCATTGAATAATGTGGTTTTACCACTGTTTGGATTTCCCGCTAGTGCGATTCTCATAATATCCCCCTTGCACATTGATGCAAATTATTTATTAAAGTTAGCTATAGCTAACTTTCAAGTAAAAATAAAGGCAGATTCTCCTCAGATGAGGATGGATCTTGCCAGTTCTCTGTCGATGCTGTATCTGGCTCCCTTGATATGTACAACATAGTTGTCCGCAAGGCGTGATATGACGGTGATTTCTTCTCCCTCATAGCATCCCAGCGTGAAAAGAAATTTCCGCATATCAGCATCCTCTGTTCGGATGCCTCTGATCACAGAAGTTTCATTGACTCTGGAAACAGTAAGGTTTCTTTCTTCTGGTGCAGAATGATCCATGGATCGGCTCTTCGTCCTGAAAAACCTGCTGACAAATGTGAATTCCATCTTCTTTCCCCCTTACTCTGCTTAAGAATACAACTTCTGGTCTTTGAGATAAGTTCTGATTCCTTCGAGCATTTCATCCGATATGACATGTTCCATACGGCATGCATTTCTGGATGCTTCTTCCCGACTGAGTCCAAACGAATGCTGAAGATAGGAAATGATGAGCCTTCTTTTATGGACCACCTTCTCCGCAGCCTGTCTGCCCAGATCCGTCAAGGTGATGTGTCCATACAGTTCCTTATCGATGTATCCTTCCTCCAGAAGCTGCTTCATGGCTTTACTGACACTGGGCTTTGTGACCCCTAATATGTCGGCAATCTCCACTACTTTGGCAGATTCGTGCTCCTCTTCCAGAAGCATGATGGTAGCCAGATACATTTCTGTTGATTCTGTAAGTTTCATCGCGATTCCTCTCCTGATTCCATCAGAACTTAAAAAGTTTGCTTAAGCTAACACATTTAGTGTAAACTTTCGTTATATTGTTGTCAACAGAAATAATCTCTGTCTTTCTTATTTCAGAGTGATTTAATCAGATTTCCTGACGATTTAATATGAGTTTGCTGAAAATCCCAGTTTCTATTGCTGATCTGATGCTGGGTCCAGCCTAATTTCATGAGATTGAAATTAGAAAAAGGAATCCGGTTCATAAGCAAAATAACGCAGAAGAACACCGGGAGGCTCGGTTTCTGATTCCTCCCGATGTTCTATCGCTTTCTTTCATATGATTTTTTTCTATCCTATTACTACAAAACTGCTGCTTCAGATCTTATGAAACTACTCCCGCTTCTTCTTTTCATCCAGTTCCTTCTCCATTCTGAGCGCTCGTGGACTGAATCCGAATTTTTCATAAAGTCCAATGGCTTCCTGACTGAACAGATGGACCGCAAGTTCAATTCTGGAAGCTCCGTTTTCCAAAGCGTAGTCTTCGATGTAGGCAAGAAGCCTGGTCGCAACCCCCTGCTCTCTGTGTTCTTCGGATACGGCAAAATCATGGATATAGGCATATTGCCTTTCCACCATCATCGGCAGATTGACCTTCATGCATTCAATGAAACCATAGGCTATGATTTCATCATTCGTGAGCGCCACTAGGATCACCTTTCGATCATGTCTGAAAAAACTCTTCAGAAACCCTTCTGTGTATAAGATTTCGCTTTCCCTGTAGACATCGGGGCGCTCCTCCACATACAGTCGGTGGGCTTCTTTCTTGATCTTCAGGATGCCGTCCAGGTCTTCCCAGACTGCTTTGCGTATGCTGAAATTCTCCATTTTCTTTCCCTTCTTCCAATTGCATGGTTTCACCTGATCCGGATCGGCAAAGTGCTTGATTCTCTATATTGATTAAAACACAGAAATATGTTGAAAGTGTGGCTTTACAATGCATAACCCCCAAAATTTCAGGAAAGTCCCGCTGCCACATCTGTGCTGTATGGATCAGTTCTACACAAAACGTGACGAGAGATTCTCATCGAATGCCCTCGTCACGTCTCTATTGTCCTATTTCAGATTTTAGTGGTCGTGTTCTTCTTCTGCAGCCATGCCTTCCGCTCTGGTCTTATGCACGGTTCCATGTGGATGTTCTGCAGGCGCATAGATGGAGTAAACCTTGAGAGGCTTGTCTCCCTCATTGGTCAGATTGTGCCATTTACCAGCTGGTACCATGATGGCATCATCATCTTCCGCATGTTTCTCGAAATCCAGATTGTCTTCACTGTCACCCATCTGAACCAGGCCTTTGCCTTCTTCGATTCTCAGGAACTGGTCGATGTCATGATGCACTTCCAGTCCGATATCCTCTCCCACTTCAATACTCATCAGGGTCACCTGAAGATTCTTTCCTGTCCATAAGGCTGTTCTGTAATTCTTATTGTCCTTTGTCGCATCCTCGATGTTGATCACCAGTGGATTGGCACCATAGTCCTTTAATTCCATAAAATTTCCTCCTTGATTCATTATTACTATGCGTTCACTCAATACTACAGCTCTCTCCAAGATCCGTTTTCTCTGTAGTAACAGGGGATCAGGAGAAAAACACGCCATGAATACCTACGTTTCTTTGTATATATTCCGACTTTTTTCTGAAGTATTGATTGGAACTTAACATATATTCATTATAACATATCATCAGCAATAACCGAAATATACTACCCCAGGGTATATTTCGTCATAATAGTGCAGCCACTTTCTGATGATCATCATTCAAAGAATCTCTGTAACTACTGAATTCAGCTCATCACAGATGTTTATTCATTCCATGCTCTTCCATTTTTTCAGTGTGAAACCTGCGTGAAACACAATAGGTTTATAGGTAAATTTTGTATGAATAATCTCTTCTATTCCTTTAAACATCTCAGCTGAAGTCTAAATCAGATACCCCCCCACTGCACAGCTTTAAGCTGTGCAGTGGGGGGGGTAGACCTTACATTATTCTGTTTCCCAATGGATCAGAGGCGGTCTTCTGCGCTTCGAGATGCATTTCTCCAGTAGTAGAAGACTCCGAGTACTGTCCAAAGAAGGAGCATCACCATGGAAGGTCCGCTCAGCTGGCCAGGAGAGCCAGGGATTACTAGAAGACCAATGAACACAAGGCTGACCAGTGCACCGATTCCTGTAATGAATCGACTGATTCCCTTCACTTTCTTCATGCTGATCCAGGAGACATAGAAATAGGTGATAGCAGCAAGGAAGGACGACATATCCACGATATAGATGATG
The DNA here is from genome assembly GCA_009930125.1 of Clostridia bacterium. Classification (GTDB taxonomy): domain Bacteria; phylum Bacillota; class Clostridia; order Clostridiales; family Clostridiaceae; genus Proteiniclasticum. The sequence continues at coordinate 6,751 of RZYZ01000022.1, forward strand.
ACTTCTCTTCCAAGCCAGGGTGCCAGGAAACTCACCAGCGTGATGAATCCTATACCCACGGAAAATACGCCATTCTCATTTTCCCTGCTGTATCTTTCGGGAATCAGTCTGTATTTGGAGAGCGAACCTATGAGCTTGCTTCCGCCCAGCATGAATCCGTTGATTCCTCCTGCCACAGCACCTGCCAGAGAAATGATGAGCAGCACAAAGCCCCAGGTGCCCATGTTTCCAAGGACTGCACTTCCCAGTGCCCAGGTCTGACTGAGCGCTTCTTCCGGTGTATATACCATTCCCGTTAGAATGTTGAGTAGATTATAGAAAAGCACACCCGAAAATATGGCCACCACAGCCATCCCCGTCGCCTTTCTGGGTTCGAAGTTGAGCTCAGAGGCCACCTGAGGAATCACATCAAAGCCCACAAAGAGAAAAGGAATGATGGCGACCACTTTCGCCACCTGGGACCAGGTCACCTTGTATCCTGACAGATAGGTTTCCCTGATCAGAGTCTGATCAGTGGTGAAATACATATAGCCAAAGAGAACAAGAATATTGACCACCATAAGGAGAATCATTGTATTCTGCACTCTTGAGCTCACTTTCAGTCCTTTGATGTTGATATAGGCGAAAACCAGAAGGATCGCCGTGGCGATGAGAATCTCGGAAAGATAGACCGGATACCCGGCCACCTCATAAAGATAGATGAAATCCACCTTCTCTCCGAAGATCCTTTTCAGCACCAGCACAAAGGCGGTGGCATTTAAAGGCACCATGCTGAGATAGCAGAGGGTAAGAGACCATCCCACGATGAATCCATGTTTTTTCCCCATATTCTCATAGGTATAGGAAAACTCTCCTCCATCTTCAGCATGTCTCTCCATCATGATATGATAGCCCTTCTGGATGAACACCACGGCAATCCCACCTAGGATCAGACCCAGTGCTGTATCCAGAATGCCGCTTTCTCTGAGAAATTTTGTACCAGGAAGGGTGAAGCTGCCCCAGCCTATGATTGAACCCAAAGCCAGAGCAAGGATATCCACCCTTCTCAGTTTTTTCCTCATGAAGGTTTACCTGAAGTTATAGGCAGTGACAATCTTCTCTCTGCCCAGCTTCACATCATTGAAATACTCGTAGAGTGAAATGCCCAGATAGGAACCTGCTATATTCACCACATTGTCGTAGCCGGCATTCTGCAGTGCAAGAAGAGCGTTGTAGCTTCTCTGGCTGGAACGGCAGTGAAGATAGACAGGCTGATCCTTTGGAATTTCGTCGAATCGGTTTCTGATCTGGCTCAGCGGGATATTCACAGCAGTCGTCAGATGTCCTCTGGAATACTCATGAGGTTCTCTCACGTCCACGATGAAGGCGCCCTCTTCCACCAGTTCTCTCACTTTCGTCACTGGAACCTGACGGTATCTTCCGTAAAGAATGTTCAGTCCCACCAGTGCAGCGAAATTCACTACATCCTTTGCTGTACCGAAAGGTGGTGCATAGCAGAGCTCCAGTTCCTTCAGGTCTTCCAGGGTTCCACCCATGGTGATCATGGTTGCAATGACGTCGATTCGCTTGTCCACATTTCCCTTACCGATGGCCTGTGCGCCAAGAATCTTTCCTGTTGGCACTTCATAGATCAGCTTGAAATGCATAGGCTGACTTTCAGGCATGAGTCCTACCATATCCCCAGGAATCACGTATACGAAATCATAGTTCATACCCGCTGCCTTCAGATTCTTTTCGTTCAGCCCTGTGGAAGCGGCATTGATTTCAAAGATCCTTACGACGGAAGATCCGATGACACCGTTGTTGTTGTGAGGAATACCATACATATGATCCGCTGCCGCTCTCGCCTGTCTCTGTGCAGGTCCTGCCAGAGCAAGTCTTGTGGGCTTTCCTGTTAGCTTGTGGAACACCTCGATGGCATCACCCACCGCATAGATATCCGGATCATTGGTCAGATAGTTGTGGTCTACTCTGATGGCACCGGTAATACCGATCTCAAGGCCCGCCTCTCTTGCAAGGCTTGTTTCTGGCGCAACACCGATGGCCATAACCACTGCCTCGGCCTTCACTCTGTTCCCGGATGCAAGTTCCACCTCACTGTCGTGGATGGCCTTCACTCCGTCTGAAAGAATCAGATCGATGCCGTTGTCCATCATTTCCTTATGAAGAATCTGTGCCATATCATAATCAAAGGGTGCCATGATCTGATCCAGCGCTTCAATGAGGCTTACATTTCTGCCTGCCATTTTAAGGTTCTCCGCAACTTCTACACCGATGAATCCGCCACCTACTACAGCGACATTCTCCACTTCATTTTCAAGAAGATAGCTCTGAAGTCTGCGGATATCCACCACATTTCTCACTGTGAAAACATGCTTGCTTGTGATGCCTTCAATGCTTCTTGGTGTGATGGCATTGGCTCCTGGTGATAGAAAGAGCTTATCGTAGCTTTCTGTATACTCTTCTCCGGTCTCTACGTTTCTGACAAGAACATTCTTCTCTTCTCTGCTTATCTTCAGCACTTCAGAGTTCACTCTTGCTTCAATGTCGTACTGATTTTTGAACTGTAGAGGGTCCATCAGTACAAGACTGTCCGCATTCTCCACGATGCCTGAAAGATGATAGGGCAGAGAACAGTTGGAGAAGGATACGTTCGGTCCCTTTTCGAACATGATCACTTCCGCCTGTCCATCCAGTCTTCTTACTCTTGCAGCAACAGATGCACCGCCTGCAACGCCACCCACGATCAATACTTTTTTACCCATTACATTTTCCTCCTGTATCTTTATTTATTGGAAGAAAACCTCGCAGCATTCTGCGCGAAGTTTTCAGTAGATATCTATGCGATTTTCTTGCCCAGCCAGTTTCCTGCCATACCGCCAATGACCATGACGATGAGGAAGATCCATCCGGATAAGGAGAAGTTCGCGATTGGTGTATAGAGAGCCCCCACATTACATCCGTTGGCCAGTCTCGTCCCGATGCCCATGGCCAGTCCGCCCATGGCGAAAAGCAGCACTTCCTTCACTGTGATCTTCATTTCAGACATGAAAGTGACTCTGAACTTTCCAGCTGTGAGAAGATAAATCAGTGTTCCCATGAGTATTCCGAAGTTCTGAACGGATACGCCATTCTGGAAGAATGGTGTGATGAACCCGTCCGGTTTCATCTTTGCATATTCTGCCAGAGACTCCGCTGAAACACCAAATATCATAAGGATTTTTCCAAACCATAGTCCATAAGGTGTTGATGCACCCCATCCGGATTTTGTGACTCCCATCAGCAGCATGAACAGCAGTGTGATGGCAACAGCACCCTGAAGCAGCGTCCATGGCCGGATGAACATTCTATCATAGGTCGCTTCACTGAAAAGTGCATAATCCTTCGTATCAAAGGGAACAACCTCATCCTGAAGCTTTTCCATCATGACGCCTTGGTAGTTGTTTTCCTTCTTTCTCTTCTGTTCAAACCTGTATGAGAAGTAGATGACGATGAGCGCGAAAACCCCTGTCAGTGCCACAGCACCCAGATATCCGCCCAGTCCGTCCCACTGGAAGAGGTCAGGTAGAAACACACCGTTCTTGAAGCTTTCACCAGTGACACTGGTGAACCAGGACTCCTTCACAAATGCAGCGGAATTCTGAATCGGGAATCCGAGAAAGACACCCATGCCGAAGAAAATCAGTGTGATCAGTGCTCTTGGAAGACCTGTAATCAGATCTGTAAGCACACCGGAAGCGCAGCAGGAAGAGAAGCTCATACCAAATCCGAAAAGCAGGCCGCCCAGAATCAGTCCAAGGTTGATGGGATTGATCCATAGACCGAAGGTGGTCACATCGCCTTTGAAAAGAAGCGCAGCTGTTACAACGGATGAAATGAAGAACAGAAACATCAGTGTTCTCATAAGCTTTGTGGATCCTGTTCTGCAGGCACGATTCACGCTTCCTGCAAAGCCTGTGTAGGCTCTGGATAACGCATAACCAAGTCCTGCTCCGACGACCAGCCTGAAAAACAGCATATCGGAAGCCAATTGTGTTTTACCAAGTACAAGTAATAGAATGATTGCTATAAATCCTAAAATTCTTTCCCCTTTATTCATAGGTTCCTCCAGATTCAATAATTTTGAATGATTTCATATTTGACGCTCAGACTTTGATAATAACATGAACAAGTTCTCGTCAGAAGCTTGTCATTTTTTAACACACTTTGCACGTATTATCTTCAGTCATGATTCTCTTCATGCTCCAAACCGGTTGATAAAACAGGAAGATGCAAATCTGATGACAAAGTCATTATAGCACCATATAGCTATAAAATTAACAATATTTCAAGAATCTCGTTAATTTTATAGCAATTGCATTATAATACCCCCTTTAAATGAACATTATTATATTATTAGAGAGAATTTCTGGCATTTGTCAACTAAAATACCCCCTTCATTTTTCAATTAGTCACTTCAGAGGAGGAGAAACATTGTCTGCAGATTTTTCCGACTCTTTCAACGTAGACCTGTTCGAATTCATGACAGAATCCATTGCGCATGATCCGAGAGCCTTCTTCTCATGCTGATAATCAAGGTATTTCAGCATCTTTCTTCTTTTTCAATATTATAATTATTCAAGATGTCCTGTTATTCATTCAGTGAGATTCATATCGCAAATGGATAAAAGATCTTCATAAAAATCATCGAAATGAAAAATACCCCTGTAAAAACAATTAGTTTTCACAGGGGTGATGATTCCTTTGATTTAGTTTCTATTACTCCATTTCATGACAAATTCCCGTTCAATGGTTCCCAGGTCCACCTGATGTCTGTAGTGTCTGAATCCGTGTTTCTTATAGAACTCTAGTGCATTTTCATTCTTCAGATATACTTCGAGCGTAAGCTTCTCTCGTTCTTCCTTGCATTTCATGAGCAGCTTGCTGCCGATTCCTTCTCTTCTGTATGGTCTGTCCACGTAGACACCTAAGATATGGTTGTCTTTGGTCATCTTGACGAATCCCTTCACCACTCCATTGGCTTCATAGACGTAAATATTCAGATCGGATAATTCCTTCTTCATGTTCCTGATACTCTTTTCCCAGTAACTGCAAGGAATGAAATCATGAGCTTCCCGGTTGACATCCAGCCAGATCCGCAATACATCATCCGTCATCTTTTCATCAAACTTTCTGATTTTGTTCATTTTCTAACATTCCTCCATCATCTTCACAATTGTGTGTAAAGTGCTTCTCTACCACTAGGATAGCATGATTGCAGAAATGATTCATTATATCTATATGATATTAACAACATATGTCATTAACGAAAATTCAATTATTCTGACAAATAAAACCGTTTGTTTGATATTCCTTTAACTTTCTGACTCTTTCATCAAAAAAGCCCCTTAAAATTTCATATTTCCTGAAATGCTTTGACTTCTAAACTATTTTGTATCCTTTGTTCTGCTGAGCCACCACTCAAGAATGACACCATAAATGATTCCTGCAGCGAAACTCACAGGATCTTCAAACCCTATTGAACTGTAGAAAGCAAAGGAAACAAGCAGTCCCAGCACGCCCCCACGAAGAAGCGCTTTCGCTCTCGTGGTCACAGGCCATGGAGCGCCAACGATAAGGCCAATGATCACTCTGTTGTACCAGTAAGAAAAGACATAGCCAGAAGACGCACTGGAGCCCGATCTTATATAGGCTCCTATGACACAGACTACACCCAGAAGTGCACCACCGATCAATGCTGTTCTCATTCGTTTTGTCATGTTGACTTCCTTTCAGATCCTCAAGAGAATCTCGCTTTTTCTTTCAGTATAGCATCTCTACAGGACATGAATCATCGCTTTACTCAATAAATCTGCATGGAAGCTCCACATCCTACATCAGTTCTCATGAGTTTCTGATATCCCTTTCGTGGAAGTGCATACCATATCATCCTGTTGAATTCCTGTATGACAGAAAGATAAAGCCATATCTATTCCAGTCACAAGGAAAGCGCTGCATCGAAAATCCCATTTCTGATGCAGCGCTTCATGCTTGTCTATGGATCTGTTCGCATGACAGATCAATCCGTCAGAAAATACCTTACCATGATGACCCCGAATCCTGCTATGATGCCCATGAATACATAGAGCATAAACAGTTCCGCCTTGCCACCACCATGTCCGTCCTGCTGAATGTCTTCTTCAGCCAGCCTGAAGTTTTCGGTGATCTCATTTCCTTTCTCATCATAGAAGGAACTTCCAGTAAGACGAGGATTATGGATCGTGATTTCCTGAGAACTCCTCACAATCTCCAGCAGTTCATCTTCTTCGTAGACATGGAGAAACTGAAGATTGTCTTTATCAAACTTCACTGGAATTCGGATCCTATGATCCGACAGATCCCCTGGCATTGTATAGGCGTTGTAGTCCAGTCCATACTGCGCGATCTCCTCAGAGAGATTGTATCCACTGACTGCAATGTATCGATCCTTCCCGCTTTTAATGGAGTAATGCTGCACCACAGAAGAGTATTCCGATGGCCTAATCTGCACCCTTAGGATTCTGTATCTGTTGTTTACTCCTTTCACAAACTGCGCAATGCCATTGACTGATTCCTGATTCCGGTCCTTGAAGGAGACAAAAAGATCTCTTCCGATGGAATGAGTTTCCAGAACATAGGCATCCACAGGCTGCTGAAATGGTGCTGTGAATTCTGTCACAGCCAAAGACAGATCCGCTTTATCCAGCGCATAGCTGAATTCCATGGCGTAGACCACATAGGTCAGAATCAGCGTCAGAAGGATACTGATTCCCGCAGCGATGAGCTTCGTCTTTCTTATTTTCCTGAAGAATTTCAGCTCCGCCTTGGGAGCTTTCTCCACTTCAGTAACTTCCTTCACCATGGCCTCATGAATGCTTCTGCATTCCTCACAGGTTTCCAGGTGTTCTTTCACCAAAAGATCGGTCTCTTCACTGGTGAGATGTTCTATATAGCTTGGCAAAAGATCCTGCACGATGCTGCACGTAATATCCTTCTTCATTCTTTTTCCTCCTCCCTCATGATTTTCTGCTTCCCTCGATAGAAGGTGACCCGTGCCCAGGTCTCATTCTTTTCCAGTATCTCCCCGATTTCCCGAAAGCTCAGCTCTCCTGTGAGCCTCAGGTACATCACTTCTCTCGTCTTTTCATCCAGCTTCTGCAGTTTCTGATACATCTTCAGTTTCGCATCGCTTTCCACAACCTTCTGCTCCACAGAGCTTTCTGAGGGGATGAGATCAGAGAGCACCTCCAGAGAATCCGATGTGTGACTGCTTGATCTCTTGTACTCTTTATACCAGAGGTGCTTTGCAATCTGGCAGAGCCATACAGACACTTTAGCGTCTCCTCTGAAACTGTCATAGGTCTTCATAGCCTGATAGAAGGTTTCCTGTGTCAGTTCTTCAGACAGGTCTCTACTTCTTGTGATGGAAAACAGATACTTATATACGGTTTCGAAATAGTCCCGATAGAGTTTTTCCAGATCCTTCACTGACTCACCTCCTACTAATATGTGTCACAGAATCCTGTTTCGTTACAGAATATTAGAAATTAATTTTAATTCTGCAGCCGTTCGCAATCATTATACCCGATTCTAAGACGCTACCCTAGATAGATTCCTTCTACGAAATCCTCTCTGACTCAGATACCTCAGAAAAGTATAGCCAGCTACACCTGATCTGATTCTGCTATAATTATAGTCATAATCATCCTGATCTATGAAAGGAGAAATTATGAAAGCGATCATCACAGGAATGAACGGAACCGTCGCCCCCTATGTATATATGGAGCTCGAGAACAGAAACATCGAAATCATCATCTGGGACCGCAGTAGAGTCGATACAGACAGCCAGAAAAGCGTGTCTGATTTCATCAGAAAAGTCCAGCCTGATCTTTTCTTCCACATCGCCACAGGACCGGTGAAGTGGCTGGACTTCATTGCCAAGGCCACAAAGGAGCTTGGCGTGAAGCTCCTTTTCACAAGCTCCGTATCCGTCTTCTCCGAAAAAGGAAGCGGTCCATATGATCCGGAGAGTGTGCCCGATGCGGAAGAAGACTACGGCAGATACAAGATTGCCTGCGAAGAAACTGCAAGAACCTGGAACCCGGACTCCATCATCCTCAGACTGGGCTGGCAGATCGGATCTGAAAAAGGGTCCAATCACATGGTGGATTTCCTGGCAAAGGCCCAGAAGGAAAATGGCTTCATTGAAGCCAGCTCCAGATGGTTTCCATCCTGCAGTTTTCTGGAAGACACAGCTGGAGTCATCGCACAGGCTGCCCTGACCTATATGCCCGGAACCTATCTCGTCAATTCAAACAGAAAATACTCCTTCTTCGAAATCGCAGAATTTCTGAAGAAAAAGCACCATGCCCATTGGAACATCCGGGAGACAGATTCCTTCGAGAGAGATGACCGAATGGTTGACCCTCGAGTCGAAATGCCAGAACTCTTCTAAGCTTTATCATCACTTATGAACACTAACAGCCTGAAGAAGACTGAGACCAAGTGTCCCAGTCTTCTTCACTTTTACAGGTATTCAGGAAATGCAGCCAGTTATTTGCATACTTTTTTCATGAACCCGCCTTACCGTTTACCGCCTGAATGATAGCCCCATGCTTCTTTTCAATCCACCACACAAAAGCCCATGCCATGAGACTGGTCAGAAGGGTGAAGGGCGTACCTGGAAACAGAAGAACCAGAAGGAAACTCATGGTGTTGTTCATTCCATGGAGAAGGATCACGGCCAGGATGCTGTCCATGGCTTCATAAAGAAAGTTCGTGATATAGTTCATGGCCACGATGGATGCTTTGACACTCCCACAGCTAAAGCAATGGGATTCTTGGGTGATTAAACGCCAGTCTGTTTCCAGTAGGCGAGTATGACCCCAAGCTGAGGGCATGCCA
>RZYZ01000244.1 GCA_009930125.1 Clostridia bacterium
GATGACTGCAACCTTCTTACCGCTCTTCACGCCGTATTTCTCATCCCGTTCTCTGATGACATAGGGATACATATTTTCAATGATGGTTCTCACGATGGACGTTCTGATATGTTCCTTCCAGATGTCCATTTCTTCGTTGCCTGTGCCTTCCATGGAGTTCAAAGAAGGGGTCAGCACTTTTTCGTACACTTCCATGACGCTTAGTTTTCGTTCTTCAAGAAGTTCTTTTATAAATGCGAGAGATTTCTCTCTGTTTTCGGATTCAATGATTCCATTGAATTTCATCAGGTAATTGTTCATAACACACCTCTTTACTGATAATTATTATTCGTTGTGTTCATAGTATACCACGAAATGAAATATTGCAATCAATTTAATTGTATAACTTGCTCATTATCACAAAACGTGATTTAATAGAATCACAAATAAGATAATACGAAAAAGATCACATAATGAGTGTAAGAAGAACCAGATAGAGAGGAGGAGAAGTGCTCAGAATGGCTGAGCATGATAGAAGATGAATAGTGAATTCACCATCAGAATCAAAGAACTGAGAAAGAAAAACCATCTGACGCAGAAAGATGCAGCCAAGCTACTTGGCATCGGACAGACCACCATCGCCAATTATGAAAATGGAACCAGAGTACCGGATCTTATGAAAGTGGCGGAAATTGCGGATCTTTATAAGGTATCGGTGGACTATCTCCTTGGAAGAGAAGACTATGCCCAGAAAGCACAGGAGAAGAGTGTGGAAGAGGAAAAGCCGGATTACACCTATGAGGAATACATGAAGAGTCTTCTGGATGGAGACAAGAAAGCGGTGAGAAAGATCCTTCTTTCCTTCCTGAAAAAGGGTGTACCCTCCAGAGTCATCTATGAGGACTATGTCAGGCGCTCCCTGAGAGAAGTGGGAGACCTCTGGGAGAAGGGAGAACTGCCCATATGGAAAGAGCATTTCATTTCGGAGATCTCCCTGGAGAACATGGCGCTGATCAAAAGAAGGAAGTACAAGGAGAACGAAAACAAAAGGCCCATTCTCCTTCTGACCCCAGGAGCGGAGCAGCACAATATCGGTCTCAAGATGGTGGGAGACATGCTGGAATCCAATGGTCACAATGTGATCTATCTGGGGAACCTCATTCCCACAGACAACATCATACAAGCCATTGAGGAGAAGAAGCCCTATGCCATCATTCTCTCTGTGACCATCGCCTACCACATCGACTCCGCCAAGAATCTCATCGACATTCTGAAGCAGAGATTCGGCACGAAGACGCCGACGATTCTCATCGGCGGTGGTGCTTTCGACCATGTGGAGAATGTGGCCACGGTTACCGGTGCGGACAAGTACTGCAGAGACATCGATGAAATAGAGAAGAATCTGAGAAGAATATAATACAAGGAAGTGACAAGTGAAGGCGTCCCGAAATGCAGCGCTGCATGGAGGACGCTTTCACTGTATAAGGCCTACTGATGCGCATCTACGGGAATGAATTCGTCAATGAAATCTCATCCTGAAATTCATTTCATCCATTGAATGTAGGCCGGGCTTATAATAGAATGGATAGCAAAGAGAGGTGACTTATTTGAATTACGATACCGGAACTATTCTCTTCGCCTTTGGTCTGACCGTTTTTGCAGGTCTGGCTACAGGAGTGGGAAGTCTTATGGCTTTCTACACGAAGAAAACCAATAAAAAATTCCTGTCCGCAGCCCTGGGCTTTTCCGCAGGAGTCATGATCTATGTATCACTTATTGAAATCTTTGTGAAAGCCAGAGATTCTCTGGAAGCGGTGCATGGGGAAAGCCTGGGCTATCTTTATGCCACGTTGTCCTTCTTCGGGGGCATTTTCATCATTGCCCTCATCGACAAGCTGGTGCCTAAAGCGGAAAATCCCCATGAGCTGAAGGATCCCAGCGAGATGGAAGAGCTGCCGCAGCATGAGAAGGATGCCCATGAATCCCATCAGCTGCTTCGTATGGGGCTGTTTTCAGCTCTGGCCATCGCTATCCATAACTTTCCGGAAGGACTGGCCACGTTCATTGCGGCTCTGGAAGACCCCACCATGGGTGTGAGCATTGCCATCGCCATTGCCATCCATAATATACCGGAAGGGATTGCGGTGTCTGTTCCCATCTTCTATGCCACGGGAAGCAGAAGAAAGGCCTTCAAGTTTTCTTTTCTTTCCGGTCTTTCCGAGCCAGCGGGTGCCATCATCGGCTACTTCCTTCTGAGCAGTTTTCTGAGTGATTCCATGTTCGGCATCGTGTTCGGCATGGTGGCGGGAATCATGGTGTATATTTCTCTGGATGAACTTCTACCCACAGCAGAAAAATACGGAGAACACCATATCGCGATCTACGGACTGATAGGGGGCATGATGGTCATGGCCGCAAGTCTGGTGCTGATCAGCTGATGAATCTGTAATCTTCGCTTTACGCGGAGACTTCTGAAAAAGCAGAAAAAGACTGTTTCCCATGAGAATCTCTTCTCTCTGGAAACAGTCTTTTTCATGAAAATGGTCGGAGTGACAAGACTTGAACTTGCGACCTCTTGACCCCCAGTCAAGCACGCTACCATCTGCGCTACACCCCGATGAACAAACTAATTATAGCCTATCGTCAGGGAACATTCAAGAGCTGATTCCAGAATCCTCTTAAGGAAAAAGAGCAGAAGGGGAGAGGAAAGGGAAAAACAATGTTTACAGTATCTTTCTACAATATTAATTAAAGCGGCGTAGATGCATTGTATAATAAAGGTAATCAAAGTTTCGTCGAAAGGAGATGGATGACCATGCTGGAAGCAAAAGATGCTTATTGCATAAACTGCGAGAAAATAACATACTTTATACTTACAGAAGAAGGATATGAATGCCAGAACTGTAAAGGAATCAATACCATGCGAGGTCCCAGAGACCTGAATGAAGATCCTTCCCTTAAGGCGGACACGGTGGTGGATCTGTACACACCCGATGAAATGGAATAGAAGAAGTACCAGGAGGCAGGGTTTTAAACCTTGCCTTTTTCATTGATATCAAAGAAAAAAGCATGTAAACTAAGAAGGTACATTAGTAAAGAACAGTAATATGGAGACATTATGCCCAGGAAGGAGCAGAAATGATTCTTGAAAGAGTGAAGGAATACATCCTTTCCAATAACCTGATCAGACGAGATGAGAGAATTCTCGTTGCTTTTTCCGGGGGAGCGGATTCGCTGGCCCTTCTTCTGATGCTGCACGAGCTGAAGGCGTCCCTGCCTATGGAGCTGGGTGCCTGCCATGTGAATCACATGCTTAGAGGAGAAGATGCTTTGGCGGATGAAGCCTTCTGCAGAGAAACGGCCGAAAGGCTTTCCATTCCTTT
>RZYZ01000023.1 GCA_009930125.1 Clostridia bacterium
AGTTTTTTTCTTCGCTTTTCAATCTCCATATCAGATGCTCTCCTCGAGGTTTATTTCTGATACCATGATACCACGGAGAATAGAACAGGTATATTCTGAATCTTTTGTGACCTGAAATGTCCTTTGAAGGAATCTTCATTCTGTGCTAAATTAGGGAAGTACGATTAAGTTAATGAGAAGTGAAAGATAGGGGTAATTATGCAGAAGAAAGACATACTGGAAATAAAGAAAAGATTCAAGAAAGACCAGGCCACCTTTTCGAAGATGACGGGATGCTATGTCAATGGAGAAAAGAAGATTGTGACGAAATTCAGAGAGACCTTCCTCAATCTGGAAGAAGATGAATACCACAAGTATCTTGAGATCGCAAAGAAAGTGCTTACAGGAACTGTGGGCAACAATCTGCTGGAGCTGAGATTCCAGCAGGAAGTGGGCAGAGTCACCGAGAAACAGACCTTCTATATGGACCTGAAGCGGACAAGGCTTCTGAAGGATGAGCTTCTGGACGCATTTTATGAAAGCGTCATCGAAAACTATCACTACGTGGGGAATTTCATCATACTGCTGTTCCATGATGCCTATGATGTGATCACCAAGACCGAAGACAACCTGAAGCTGGATGAATCGGAAGAGGTCTACGAGTACGTCCTATGCGCCGTGTGCCCGGTATCCTTATCGGATCCGGGACTCAGCTATGTGGAAGACGAGAACATGATCCGCGCCCGTCATAGAGACTGGGTAGTGGAGATGCCAAGGCACGGTTTCGTCTATCCTGCCTTCATCGACCGCAGTCAGGACCTGGATGCCGTGATGTATTTCACTAAAAATGCCAAGGATCCCCATCCGGAGTTCATGGAAGATATTCTGGGCTGTCAGATGAAAGAGACCGCACAGCTTCAGAAGGAATCCTTCCAGGCCATGGTGAAGGGGTCTTTAGAGGATGGAAACCAGCCATCCGAAGAAATCTTCATGGAAGTGCAGGATCAGCTCAGTGCCATGGTGACCGATTATAAAGCCACCTACGCCGATGCGGATGTGGAGCCCATGGTGCTGACCCAGAGAGATGTGGAGGGGCTCCTTGCAGACAGCGGGATTCCGGAAAATGTCACGAAGGAGATCACCGCCTCCTATGGGTCCTACTATGGCGAGGATCTTCCTCTGGCTGAAAGCCTCATCGATGCCAAGGTGCTGAAGGAGAAGCAGCAGAGAGACAAGGAAGAGCGGCTGAAGAAGGAAGTGAGCCTTCTTCATAGTGAGCTGGAGAAAGTGAAAGAGGAAAAGGAGAAGGAAGAGACGGGAGACTATGATGTGATCCTCCGTGTAAAGGAAGAAAAGGTCTCCAAAATCAGAAGCCAGATCATTGACGGCCAGAAATGCATCGTCATCCCTGTGGAAGACCATGAACAGGCCATGATCAATGGCGTCGAGGATCTCCTCAAGTAGATGAATTTCCCTCTATAAATAACCTAAATATTTTGACAATTATTTTTTTACGGCCTATCATAGAAGTATATAGGCTCGATGAGCTGATTGAAAGAATAGAGGAAAGTGAGGGATTTCAAGATGAACATGGAACAGGTACAGAGAATGAGACAGGGCAAAGGCTTCATCGCTGCGCTGGATCAGAGTGGCGGGAGCACACCCAAGGCATTGGCGGGATATGGGATCGAGAAGGATCAGTACAAAGATGAGAAGGAAATGTTTGATCTGGTTCATGCCATGAGAACAAGAGTCATGACCAGCCCTGCTTTCACTTCCGACCACATTCTGGCTGCGATCTTATTCCAGCAGACTATGGAAAGACAAGTGGAAGGGCTTCCTACTGCAGATTATCTGTGGCAGAAAAAGGGGATCATCCCCATTCTGAAAGTGGACAAAGGTCTTGCAGAAGAAAAGAACGGGGTGCAGCTCATGAAGTCCATCGACAATCTGGATGAGATTCTTGAAAACGCGAAATCCTATAATATCTTCGGCACCAAAATGCGTTCGGTAATCAAAAAAGCCGATGAAGAAGGAATCCGGGAAGTGGTAGCCCAGCAGTTTGAAATCGGAAAGAGAATCCTTGAAAAAGGACTGTTTCCCATCATCGAGCCTGAAGTGGATATCAGAAGCGCCGACAAAAAGGAATCAGAAGCGATTCTGAAAAGAGAGATTCTTAAGCATCTTGAGAAGCTTCCAGAAGACGAGATGGTGCTGCTGAAGCTGTCCATTCCGGAGGAAGACGGATTCTATACGGAGCTCATCGAGCATCCCAGAGTCATGAGGGTAGTGGCACTGTCGGGAGGCTATTCGAGGGAAGAATCCGTAGCGCTTCTGAAGCGTCATCCAGGACTCATTGCGAGTTTTTCAAGGGCACTTCTGGAAGGGCTGAATCATACCTACAGTGATGTGAGATTCAATTCCACACTGGAAAGATCCGTGAAGGAGATCTACGAAGCCTCCATCATTTAGAAAAGAAGAGACAGGGGGGATGCACAGGCGATAAAAGTCGGTGCATCCTCCCTTATTTCATAGCATGAAAAAGACGCCTTGCGGCGTCTTTTTGTACTTATATTATGCAGTCTACGGACTACTTCAGGTTTCCAGGAGCAGCCTTCAGGATTCTTCCGGAATTCACCTTTGCAGGAGCAACTGCAGGTCTTACGATACGCATCGACTCACCTCCTTTCAATTAGTGTGATTTATAGTAGACTGTTTTTCCAGATGAGACCAAGCACTTTTCTGATGTTGTTCTTCTCGGAAGGGCAGGGTCTGTCTCCGGTCAGCATTCTGTACCAGGGGCAGTGATTTCCCTGACAGGAAGGCCTGTAGAAACAGGACTGACAGGTGGCATCTGTTTCCTCCCCTGAGCTCACCCAGGCGATGATCTTGTCATAGTCCAGGTCCAGGCTACCATCGACGCTTAGATGCCCCACATGATTGATGTCGGCATCAAGGGCTGTGGTGCACTTGTATAGCTGACCATCGGAACCGATGACCATGGCGTTGGGTTTTGCGGCATAGCATACGGAGCCTCCGGGCATGATCATGCCTGAGATGGAGGAGCTCATGAAGAGATTCTTCTCCACCGCATCAGAGG
Organism: Clostridia bacterium; assembly: GCA_009930125.1. Classification (GTDB taxonomy): domain Bacteria; phylum Bacillota; class Clostridia; order Clostridiales; family Clostridiaceae; genus Proteiniclasticum. Next base: position 3,080 of record RZYZ01000023.1, read on the forward strand.
TGAATTCCCAGATCTTCTTGTTGGCGGTCATATGGGAGCAGATGGGAATGTCCTCGTCATGCTCACCGCCCCATCTGCCGACGGGTCTGTAGAGAAGTCCGAATCTCTTGTCCCCTGCAAACCAGGTTGTGAGATAGTCCGTCAGCTCTTCCGTTTCCTTGAGATTATCCTGGTCGAAGTTCACACGAATGCTGATGTCGAATTCTTCGCTGCTTTCACCGGCGCTCTTCAGGTTCTCCATGATGTCGCTAAAGGTCTTTCCGCCTCCGATGAGGAAACGTCTGCTGTCATGAACCGCTTCCACGCCGTCGATGGTGATCATGTACTGACGGATGTCCATGTCAAGAAGTCTTCGAAATACATCCTTGCTGAGGAAATATCCGTTGGTGGAGATGTCTGCGGAATAGGCAATGCCATGTTCCTTCGCGATGGCCTGGAATTCCCTGGAAAGCTCCTCCATCAGATCGATTTCCAGGAGCGGCTCTCCGCCGAACCAGCTGATATGAAGGGTATGGATGGTTCGGGCCTTTTCTCTGACCAGGGCTTTGACCCCAGCGATGGTTTCATCGGTCATTCTTCCTCTTGTGAAGGACTCGTAGCAGTAGGTGCATCTGAAGTTGCAGGCCTCTGTAGGCATGAGGATCAGATGGAGCATATCGGTGCGATGCATGGACTGATGAAGAAACTGTGCTCTTTTCAGTTCGTCGACCTGTTCTCCCACAAGAAACCCGTTCTCTTCGAGGGCTTTCTTCACGTCCGTATCAGGCCATGTGTCCGCATTTTTCAGAAGTCCGAGCACTTCTTCCTTTTCGTCTTTTGAGAAATCGATGAGTGCACCGGTGTAGCTGTTATATAGAATCAGACCTTCCTCTTCTGTATGAGAAAGAGCGTTGAATCTGGATGCTTTCATTGTACTAGGCAAGTTAAATCCCCCTTTAGGATCAGTCATGAGGTAGTGGTTGTAAGGATTGTTATACAACTGATAATTATTATCGAATATGACAGATTTCATTTTAGCACAGTTTACATCATCAATAAAGATAAAACAGCTGAAGCACATCCTTCATCCTGTGCTTCAGCTGTCATGATTTCTCCTATACTGCGGTACTGAGTTTCTTCTCCAGTACCGGCTGGATATCGCCTGCTTTGGTCAGGGCGATCTTGGTTGCCACCGGACCTACCAGTTCGTAGATCACGGTTCCGGCAAGGATGATGACCTTAATGGTCTGGCCGTATTCAGGCAGCACGTTAAGTACCACGGAAGCCAGGCCTATAGCTACACCAGCCTGAGGAATCAGGGTGAATCCCAGATACCTTCGGACGGGTTCCTCGCACTTGCAGAGGCTCGCACCAAGGGTTGCACCGAATACTTTTCCGATGACTCGGACGACCACGTAGATGAGGCCGACTACACCGACAGATGGCAGAATCGCGATATTGAGATCTGCTCCGGAGATGAAGAAGAACATCATGAAGATCGGTGGGGTGAAGCGTTCAATCTGGTCAAATACGGAGTTCGCTGTACTGGAGAAGTTCACGAATACCGCGCTCAGCGCCATACAGGACAGAAGCTCCGAGAAGCCCAGATATTTTGAAAGACCCAGGGTCAGGGCAATCATGGCGATGGTGACAGAGAGTCTGTTTCCTCTTCCGCTGAACCATTTGATGAGAAGGGTCTGGATGGCGCCCATCACAGCACCGATGAGCAGTGCGCCGAGGATATCATAAAACGGTTTGAAAAGAGTCATCAGGAGAGAAACTTCTGCAGTGGCATTAAGCGTCTTCACGATGGCCAGCGAGATGCCGAAGAGCATCAGCGCGATGGCGTCGTCAATGGCCACCACAGGCATCAGCGTATTGGTCACGGGTCCCTTTGCCTTGTACTGGCGCACAACCATCAGTGTGGCGGCAGGAGCTGTAGCTGCTGCAATGGCACCCAGCATCAGGGAGAAGGAAAGATCGTGTCCGGTGAGAATCAGTGCCAGGTCCACCAGTGCCACAGCCATGAAGGCTTCCAGTACGGCGATGACCACAGGCGCTTTTCCTACCTTCTTGAGGTAGCTGAACTTGAACTCTGAACCGATGGAAAAAGCGATGAATCCCAGCGCGATTTCGGAAATGGGCTCAAAGGATACGATGGCTTCATGGGGAAGCAGCTTGAACATATAAGGGCCAGCCAGAAGTCCCATGATGAGATAGGCTGTGACATTGGGCAGATGAAACTTCTTGATCACCTTGCTGGAAAGAAGGGATAGAAGAAGTGCGATGCCGAGGTAGATGAAAATCTGAAGTTCCATGCTTATTCACCCAACCCTTCCACAGAAGTCAGCGGAATGGAAAACATGATTCCAGCTCCGGGTTTATTGAGATCACCTGTGATTCTCTTCACGGTGGATTTTGTCTTCAGAACCTGTTCATCTCTTAGTACGAACAGAAGTACGTGGCTGTTCTCTTCATAGGTATCGGACATTAAATGCCTCATCATACCAAATACGGGAAGCTCTTCGTGCTGCATCAGTACATTCGCCATACCTTTGCCTTCCAGTAGTGTTCCACCTTTGATACCGGCTTCAGCAAGTTCTGTCATCAGATTGTCGATACATTCAATATCTTTAAGAATAAGTATTAATAATTGCATGGTGACTCCTTTCGTCTGAGTTTTTTCAACAGATTTTATCCTACGCCTCTGAAAACCAGGTGTCAAATGAACAAAACCCCTTATATTGAGCCATTTATTAAGGATTTCCTCATTAATTGTAGTGAATAGACTGATATTTTGGCACAATTTAGAATTGAAAATGTATACACTTCAAAATGAATAATTTTTTTCTTAACGAAAAATATTGATTGTCCAGATAGAAGGACAGCGGATTTGCTAGGATGAATACAACAGAAAAGTTCAGGTTGAGGAGGATGAAAATGAAAAAAATTGTGATGCTTCTGATGCTTTGTTCTCTTTTCGTGGGTACGGCTTGTGGAAGTGATGTGGAATCGGTGAAGAAGACCAATGAGGATGCTCCGGCAAGAAGTGAAACGGAATCGGAGGCGGAAGAGGAAGAGCTGGAGCAGGAGGAGATTCTCTATGGGATAGGGGACCGAATCGTTTTTGAGGACAAGTATGCGCTGACCATTGTGGGTGTAACGGAAACGAAGGACCGAAATGAGTTCTCGGAAAAAGAAGTGCAGCAGGTACTGATCATTGAGTATCTCTATGAGAATCTGACCAGTGAGGAGGAAATCTATATTTCAGAGATGGAGTTCAAGCTGGTGGATGAAGGTGGCAACATGATGGATACCTATCCCGTGGAAGCTGTCCATACACCGGAATATACACCAAAAGGTGCCAAGACACTGGCTTCCTTTGCAGTGGGTGCAGAAGCAGCCAGCGAAAGTATTGACGTTCATTATTATGATAATTTCTTCTCTTCTGAGGCGGATGCGAGATTTCTTCTGAGTGTGGGAGAAGCGCTTACGGTGGATCTTCTTGGAGAAGCTCCATCCTATGCGCATACCTTCCGTATGGGCGATATCATAGAAGTATCCACATCAGATGGAGAATATACCCTCACAATTGAAAGTGTCAGAAAAACCGATGAAAGAAATGAATATGAGAAGCGAATGCCGGAAGCGGTCTATGAGATCACTTATTCCTATTCCAACATCAGCATGGACAGCCCGCTTTATATTGATGAGTACGCCTTCATCCTGATCGATGGGCATGGAAATACGGGCTACTCCTATCCGGTGTTTTCGGATATCTACCCCCAGGAAACGGTGAAAGGTGCAAGAAGTCGCGCTGTGATCTATCTGGCTGCCCATAAGGACAGTGACCGCATCATTCTCTGCTACAAGGACAATATGTTTAATGACATGTCGGATTTTTATATAGAACTGGATGGAATCCAGTGAATGAGGGAGGACTGAAAATGAAAAAGACGGCAATATTTCTTGTGATCAGCATGCTGATCATGACCATGGCAGGGTGTGCCGGCAAGAATGAGAATCAGGAAAGTCTGGACGCTGGGAAAAAGCAGAGCGAAGAGCAGCAGGAAGAAGTCAGTGTGGACAAGAATCTTCTCAGCGTTGAAATTATACTACCCTCGGATCTTGCAGGGGATCTCAGCGGTTTTGACAAGGAGACCTATCTTTCCGAGAATCCCGGCATGAAAGATGCAGAGGTTCTTGCGGATGGATCGCTGAAGCTGACCATGAGTCGTGCAAAGCACGAGGAGCTCATGGAGGAGATGAGGGAAAGCGTCGATGAAGCACTTAATACACTGATGACCGACGAGGAGACCTCCTACATCAAAGATGTGAGAAGATCCGATGACTACAGAAAAGTGGATGTGATGGTGGACCGGGAAGAGTATGAGAATGCCTTTGATCTGTCCGCGCTGACCATCATGATGTCCGTAGCCATGTACCAGGTCTTTGAAGGGAATGAGTTTGAACTGATGCTTCGCTATCTGGATGAATCGACGGAAGAAGTCCTTGATGAAATGAAACTGCCGGAAGAGTAGAATAATTACGCATGAATGCATGAAGAGAAGATAAACAGTGAATATCAAAAGTACTCCATTGGATAAAAATAAAATATTGAGTTAGAATATAAAAGAATAAGAAAATCTGAGAACGGAGGCATACATGAGAAAAGCACTATTGACTATTACCATAATCATGATCATGATTTTAGCCGGATGCAGCAATGATGAACCGGAAATTCAGCAGACGCAGGAGAATCCTGTGAAAGATAAACCCACCATTATTCTGAAAGAAGAGGAGCCAGAACCGGAACCGGTCATCTATGGCCTGGGGGAGCGTGCTGTGGTCAGAGAGGATTTTGCGGTGACCATCCTGTCTGTGGAAGACACAGAGTATAAAATACCATGGAGACCAGAACAGAAAAATATTGTTGTGGAAGTGCTTTTTGAAAATCTGTCCATGGATGAAAATCATGAGGTCTTCCATTATGAAACGGGCCTGGTCACTGGGTTCAATCTCAGTGTCCACAATGCAGATCCATACCCACCAGCAGTTCTGGATGAAGCCTACGGGCATGTATTTACCCCAGCTGGGACCAAGAGTGTTCACAAACTTGTATTTGAAGCACCGGAGCATCCCAGCGAAGTGAGATTACGATTCAGTGATTATTTAAATGAAAATCTGCAGTTCAATGTGGAAAAGGGAAAACGTGTGGAAGCAGATCTGACCGGTTCTCTTCCAGAGCCGGAAAAAGTCTATGGAAAAGGAGAGCCCATGGTCATCACGAAGGCTGCCAAGGACTATTTGCTTACCGTTCAGGCTGTAAGAAGACTGGAACCGGAAAGCTCCGAATCGGGTAAAGAGATGGTTTCAGAATATGAAGTGGAGCTGTTATTCTTGAATATGGATATCCGAAGAGTCATGAATAGGAATTTTCAGCTGACATTCATAGATGATCAGGGAAATACTTCCTACACCAATGTATATAGTTATCCTGAAGAGACTGACGAAGGAGTAAAGATTTCGATGTTCTTTACAGCAAACGCAGAGAGCGATAAGGTGATGCTTCATTATACGGATTCTCTTCTCGACAGGGATGAGGCATTCTATATTCTGATTGATGACATTGAAGAATAAGTCGTAACGAGAAATGATCAGACTGTGAGACAGAGCAGGGATTGTGTACTTAATAATGAAGGTTGGTTAGAAAATCAAGGATTCAAAAACAGATGGAACCCATGAATGGGACCATCTGTTTTTGAATTGTGCCTCACTTGAAGATAATATTTTTCGTGCATATATGTTATAATAATATCGTAGACTGAATATTAAGATAAAAAGCAAACAGTAAGGAGGGAAGGATATGAAGAAGATGCTACTGCTGCTTGCGGCCATCACTATAGCCATTCTGTCGACGGCTTGTTCCGGAAGTAAGGAAGACATTATTTCAGCCAGTGAATGGGAAGAGGAACATCCTGAAATCTATGCAAGTTATCTGGAAAACAGCGAGATGGAGGAAACCACCTATGGCGGCTCTGTTCCCATCGACTATCTGGAGAAGTACCCTTATCTCAAGGTGCTGTATGAGGGAAACAGTTTCAGTGTGGAATATCTCAGAGCAAGAGGACATACTTATGCACTGGAAGACATCATTCATACAGAAAGAAGCAAACCCGGAGCGAGCTGCTTATCCTGTAAGACCAGCGGATTTCTGGAACTTGTAGAGGAACACGGCGAGGAAGCCCATGCCATGGTGTTTGAAGATGTGGACAAGAGCGAGATGGAAACCATCAGCTGCTATGACTGTCATAAGAACGAACCAGGTGTCATCACCATCACAAGAGAACACCTAAACACTGCACTGGAGGGCATCGACGGAGAGTTCAAGGACGGAGATCTGGTCTGTGCACAGTGTCATGTGGAGTATTATCTTCATCCCGAAACCAAGGAGGTCATCATGCCATCGGTAAATGGCCTGACGCCTGCGGAAATGATGGCCTATTATGATGAGGCGGACTATTCCGACTGGGTGCATCCAAGTTCAGGTGCAGAGCTGTTGAAAGTGCAGCATCCGGAATGGGAAACCTATCAGGGAAGCATCCATAACAATATGGGCGTCACCTGTATCGCCTGTCATATGCCGGACATGGAGGGAGCAGACGGGGAAAAGCTTCCAGCCCATCAGTGGACAAGTCCATTAAAGACCATAGAAGCGTCCTGTCTTGGTTGTCATCAGGACTATACCGCGGAAAGTCTTACAAAAAGAGTGGAAGATCTTCAGGGCGCTGTGGAAGAAAAGATGAATGAAACGGCACTGCTCATTGTGGATCTCATTGATGCACTGAAGACTGCAGAAAGCGATGGAATCACAGAAGACAAGATTGTGGAAGCAAGACAACTGCATAGAGAAGCACAATGGTACTGGGATTTCGTATTCGTCGAGAACAGTGAAGGATTCCACAACAATGCCAAATCCCATGAGCTGCTGGATCTGTCCAGAAGTCTCACGGAAGAAGCATTATCCATCCTGTACTGATTTGGAACAGACATCAGAATAAGAAAAAGATGAATAAGACTCCTTCGTCGGGAGTCTTATTTTATAGCTGGAGGTACTATGAGAGATAAGGGAAAGGGAAAACAGAAAGGGCGCATACTGAGGTTTTTATCATCCATGAAATTCGGAATGATTCTGCTTGCACTGCTCGCACTATATTCTACACTGGGTACGCTTCTTCCCCAGGGAAATCTCCCCGGATTCTACGAGGAGAATTACAGTGAGACCATAGTCAGATTCATTGAGGTCTTTCAGCTTGATGATGTCTATCATTCCATCTATTTCATCGTGCTTACGATACTTTTATCCGTGAATCTTTTTTTCTGCAGCATCAGAAGACTGCCTTCCGCCATAAGGCAGTTCGGAAGATCGGAGAAGTTTCAACCGGACTTTCTGAAGAAAAAAACCATGGAAATGAAGACTGTGCCGGCAAAGGAACCTGCGATGCTTCTGGCGAAGATGGGATTCAAAAAAACTGAGCAGATGATTTTTGAAGAGAAGAAAATCTGGTATGGCGCAAGACGTAGAGCAGGCTATTTCGGATCCTTTATGGTGCATCTGGGGCTTCTTATAGTCATTGTGGCTTTCGCAGCCGGAAAGATTCTGGGATATGAGACCTATGTGAGGGGCATTCCAGGAGATGAGCTTTTCATGGAAGACACGGAGTATCACCTGGATCTCAGGGATTTTGACATACAGTACAGAAGTGATTACAGCATCCATCAGTACATCTCCACGGTGGATTACAAGAACAAGAATGGGGAGATTCTTGAAAGCGGAGAGATCTCCGTGAATGATCCCATGCGGGTGAAAGGCTATAAGGTCTATCAGAGCGGTACTGGCTGGATGATGAACATCATCGTAAATAAGGATAATGAGGAGATCAGAAGAGAGCGCTTCTATCAGTCCGGGATTCTCTTTCTGGAAGAGGAGAATCTGGCCATCGAATTTCGGAATTTCTATCCTGATTTTCTGCTTTCGGATGGAAAAATCTACACCAGGACTCCGTTTCTCAACAATCCGAGATATCTGTTCACCCTCTATGAGAATGGAGAAAGTGTCTACATGAATGTGGCATCCATGGGTGAGACGGTGACTTATAAGGGCATCAGTTTTCAGGCTTTCGAGCCAAGACTTTACACGGTGCTTCAGGTGGTGAAGGACCCTGGTGCCATCTTCGCAGGTATTGGCGGCGCTATGATGCTTCTGGGACTGCTTCTTACTTTCTATTATGTGCCTCAGCAGATCATTCTGGAGGAAGAGGAGAAGGAATGGGTGCTATATGGAGAGACACCGAAGAGCAGGGAGGCATTCAGACTGCATCTGGAGGAAAAACTGGAAGAGCATAAGACAGAGGGAGGGGAATCGTAATGGGACTGGAGAACATCTTTTTTTATATCGCCATCGGCATTTATGCCATATCCATGATCCTTTATCTTGTTTTTTTCATAGGAAGAAAGGAAAAACCGGGCATCATTGCCACCTATATTCTGTACGGTGGATTCTTCGCTCATACGGCGGCCCTTGTCATTCGAGGTATTGAATCCGGCAGAGTGCCCCTGACCAACCAGTATGAGTTTGCCACAAGCTTCGCCTGGGGCATTGTGCTTCTTTTCATCATCTTTGAATGGAAGTTCAGCTTCAAAGCCATGGGCACCTTCGTGATGCCGATCATTCTTCTTGTCATCGGGTATGCGGCTATGCAGAGCAGAGACATCAGACCACTGATGCCGGCCCTTCAGAGCAACTGGCTGGTTTTTCATGTGGCTACCGCAGTCATCAGCTATGGGGCATTCGGTGTAGCCTGCGGCGTCTCGGTCATGTATCTCGTAAGAAACAGGATGGGCGAGGACAGCTTCATTTCCAAGCATGTACCCGAGCTTAAGAAGCTTGATTTCATCAGCTACCGCGCTGTGGCTGCGGGATATTTCTTTCTGACCCTGGTCATGATCACAGGAGCCATCTGGGCAGAGCAGGCTTGGTCCAGATACTGGGCCTGGGACCCCAAGGAAACCTGGTCCTTTATCACCTGGATCATCTACTCCATCTATCTCCACCTTAGAATCACAAGAGGATGGAGAGGGAAAAAGGCTGCGCTTTTCGCCGTCATCGGATTCATCTGCGTACTGTTCACCTATATCGGAGTCAATACACTGCTTCCAAGCATACACAGTTATGCGTAGAAAGGAAAAAGCGGAGTATACCTGGTCATAAGCTGTTATAATGAAAATGATATAAGAAGCATAAAAAAGGGAGAATGTTATGAGAGTTATTCTAGAACTACTGCGAATCCTATTGATTTTTTTCCTGTCCGGGGCTTTCTTTTCTACAAGGCTGAGTATTCTATATAAGTCCATGGGTGTTTCAGAATATATGTGGCTTGGTGCAGTGGCTGTACTCATCCTTTTATTTCTGATCTACAGAAACAGATGGCAGTTCAGCGGATGGTATAAAGGGGAGGGGAGAACGAAGTTGTCCCAGAAAACAACGAAACTGTTGATTGCAATATCTGTATTGCTACTGATCCTTCCACCACTCATCCACTTTACCAGCTTATGATGAGGATATATTTTCTGAAAGGTTATTCCTTTCAAAGAAAAGTCGATGAAAGTTCTTGTGCTATTGTATTCTGAAAAACCATGATTAACGGATTACATATCTGTAATAAAGGACTGACTTGAATATCAAGCCAGTCCTTTACACTGCAACGAATTATTTCTGAAGTCTCTTGTGCACGAATTCGTGAAGACGATGCACTTTGAACCCGAAGTGCTCATAGAGAACCTGCGCGGGATTTCCTTTCACCACCCAAAGAGTGACTTCGTCAAAACCTCTATCAAGGAGTGCTTTTACGGTATGACTGAGAAGCAGTTTTCCATAACCTTTCCCCTGATTGTCCACAGCCACTGCAATCTTGTCGATTTCGTTCCCTTCTACCATGGCCACAGCAAGGATTTCATCTTCAGAGCGGAGCACAAAGATGTCTTCCGCTTTCTTTAAGAAGGAAAAGCGTTCCTCTTCGGATGGTGCACTTAAGCTGGACTGAAGGCCAACATGAAGCCTCATTCTGTGGAAGGATTCGCTGAGTATTTTCTGAACATAGGGATAATCACTGTCCACGTAAGGTGAAATGGAAGGGCTGCTGGGCATCTCTAGCGTGCCACTGAAAATCATATGGGTGGAGCGAAACCATGCCTCATACCCTCTTCTGCCGAGAAACACGCTTATGGAATCATCCACCATGTAGTCACAAACGACTTCCTGAATCCCTTTTTCGGCCATTTCCTTCTCCAGTGCGCGAAGAAGAAGAGATCCGATGCCCTGGTGTCTATAGGCGTGGTGCACATAGAAGGTCAGGCTGGTTTTCTCCGAGACACCGGTGTAGACACCGACAGCCGCCATGCTGGCCTCTTTTCTGGCCACCATGGCGCAGGAAGGAAACTCTTTGAGACAACCCATGATGTCTTCACAGACAAATGCATCATCGATGATGAGATTTTCTATGGCAGAGGCATAATCTTCATGATATTTTTCTAGTTTTACAGTCATTGAACTCCCCTCTAAGGTCATGTTTGTTTACGGAATATGTAGCATATTACAAAAACTGAAGAGCACTTCTTTATATGGATAGAATCTCTCTCAGCACTTTCTTTGAATGAATGAGATCCAGCAGTTCATCCTCTGTGTGGATGGTATCACTTCTTCTTTTGAAGTACTTGTTGATCTTTATGGCATATCGCTTCATGTCCGGATCAATGGAAGACATGAAATCCATGATGCTTCGCTTGTAATAGACCACGGACAGATAGGAGAGGACCATGTACTGGATGTCTGCAAGGATGGAATCTTCAATCCAGTAGTCGATGTGGGGAAGATCGATCTGCTTTTCCATGAGGTTCGTGTAGCAGACCAGTCCGTCTTCTGTATTTTCCCAGAAATCCGCATAGACATAATCGAATTCCTTGAGAAATGCTTCATTCCATTTGTCATAGGCACTGGCGTGGATGATGGTCACTTTCTTCCCGGTATTAAACTGAGGCAGAATCTGCCTCTCGAAAAGATCGATGACATCCTTATTGACTTCCACCACGGTGACACTCTCCACCTCTTCCTTCAGAAGCCACATATAGAGGATAAGGCCGATGCCAAGGCCGAAGGTCAGGCATTTCCCATGACCTTTGTCGATGCCCTCTCGCATACTCTCGATTTCGCTGACGGCAGGAGACATCCATACGCCACTTCCTTCCATGAGCACAGGCAGTTCCAGATCCTCACTAAAGTATCCGATGGGATGATAGTGAAAGAGATAGCGGCCCAGGGGCTTATGAAAATCCATATTCATGAGGGTTCTTCTCCGAATGACGGATCTCTGGTACCTCACGGTATCTGTATCCACTTTTTCCAGTCGGATGTTTCTGAAGTAAGGATTCTCCTTCAGCGTACGGATGTCTTTCTGAAGATTGTCTTCAGGAATGTCGTATTTTCTGAGAATGGAGAGCAGCTTCTTCTCATCGGAAGGTGTCAGCACAGTTTCCATATAGGGCAGCACATCAGAAAGATAGGCGCGCATGCTGTGCATGGAGTCCACCAGAGCTTTCATGGCTTTGTTCATTTCAGGTGTTCTTTCAAACTGAATCATGAGATCCCTCTTTCCGCAATATATTCTTAAGAGTAATCATATCATATCAGCACAAAAGGGCGTAAGAGAACACGATCATTTAGGGGAAAAAGGGCAGAAGAAAACACGGAGCCAGGATGGCTTCCGTGTTTAGAAGTTAGTATAGACAGGATGAAATTCTTTTTTGAGAACAGGGTTCTTCCATCAGGAATTGGCTTCCAGGGATTTCATCATGAGCTTCTTTTCTCTTTCTCTTCTTACGCGTACCTTCTGCACTTCTTCCTTGTCCATCCGTGTCATGGTCAGACCTGTGATTCCGTAGAAAAGGGAAACCATGGGTGTGATGAATGCCAGGAATGTATAGGGAAGATAAGCAATCACTGGAACGCCAAGGGTCGCTGCTGTATAGATTCCGGCACCTGTCCAGGGAATCAGAGCACCGGCCTGAGTGGCGGTGTCTTCCAGAATTCTGGAGAGGTTCTCCGGTTTCAGCTTCATGCGTTCAAAGATCGGTTTCATCAGTGTACCGGTCATGACAGTGGAGAAATAGATGGCTCCGCCGATGGCCAGCGTCACATAACTTACGATAACCGTTACGATGACAAGGGTGCCTGTATGGTTGATCTTATGGGCAAAGGAACCGATGAGGGTTTCCAGTACACCGGAGTCTGCCAGCATTCCGCCCAGGCCTAAAGCAAACAGGAACAGTGCGATGAGGGGCAGCATGCTTGTGAGCCCGCCTCGCTGAAGCAGACTGTCAACGGTCTCGATACCCGCTTCCACGCTGTATCCGCTGTACATGGTGTTGAGGACTTCACTGAAGCCGAAGCCCTGATAGGCTACGGCGATGATTCC
>RZYZ01000024.1 GCA_009930125.1 Clostridia bacterium
AGCTCATCGGTATCTTCGGGAATCACAAGGATATCACCAGAGAAGTGCTATCAGACAAGAAGATGAAGGAAAGAGAGATGCATCTGAGAACCGTTCTTGAAACCACGAGAGACGGGTATTATGCTCTGGATGAAGAGCTTAAGATCGTGGACGTCAATGAAGCCTACTGCAGAATGTGCGGATATGAACGGGAAGAGCTCCTTGGCATGAGCATCATGGAGCACACCATCATTGAAAATCTTGAGGAGGCCAAGAAGAGAACGCAAAGAATCTATGTGAACGGTTCCGAACTCTTTGAATCGAGGCATAGAAGAAAAGACGGTAGCATTTTTGATGTAGAGATTTCCGTTTCCTATCTGAAAGGCAGAGAAGGGAAGTATATCCACTTCATCCGGGACATCACCGAGAGAAAGAAGCTGGAAAGCTATTTTCTCATTGAAAAGGATCTCTTCAAAAACACCATCCATTCCGCTGCCGATGCAGTGATTTCCACCGATACCTTCGGTAGAGTGATCATCATGAACAACATGGCTGAGAAGTTCACCGGGTGGACCATGGAGGAAGCCAAAGGCAAACAACTGGAAGAAGTGCTTCACATCCATGATCTGAAGGGCGATCATCTCATAAATATTGCATTAAAGAGTATGAAAGCCGGGAATACACTGAAGCTGCAGGAAGACTTCAGACTGGTCTCCAGAAACAGGGAAGAGATCTTCATCGAACTCAGCGCGTCACCCATAACAGGCCGCAACAAGGAGATCATAGGGGCGGTGGTCCTCTTCAAAGACATCACCAGAAGACGGGAAGAGCTGAAGAACATCGAGGACCTCAGCTATCGCGATGCCCTCACAGGGCTCTATAACAGGCGATATCTGGATGAAGCCATCAAGAGGATCAATGATGCGCTGACGCTTCCCCTCACGGTCATGGTGGTGGATGTCAACGGTCTGAAGCTGACTAATGACGCCTTCGGGCATACCACGGGGGATCGGCTTCTGAAGGAAGTGGCGGGAATCATCAGAGAAGTCTCCAGGCAGGAAGATGTAGTGTGCAGAACCGGAGGTGATGAATTCATCCTTCTACTTCCAAACAGTGACAGAGCCCAGGCCAAAGCACTGAAAGACAGAATCGTCTCCCTGACATCGAGAACCAGAGTGGATACGCTGTCCATCTCTTTAGCTATAGGCTACTCTGTTATGAGAAAAGAGTCTGAAGACTTTGAAGATGTCTTTGCGGAAGCAGACAACAACATGTATCGGAACAAACAACGATACGGACAGAACATCAAAAGAAAGACCATAGATAAACTGCTCAACAAGCTCAACAGAAAGAACCATGACATGTTCATGCACAACAGGGAAGTGGCGGAGTATGCCGAAAAGCTGGGCAAAGCCATGAGACTGGACAAAGAGGAGATTCAGGACCTGAAGCAGGCTGCGAGGCTGCATGATATCGGCAAAGTCATGGTATCCAAAGAGATCCTGCAGAAAAACGGTGGTCTTTCCGAGAAGGAAATGAATCAGATCCGGAAGCACTCGGAGATCGGATATCAGCTGCTGAAGGAAGTGGATGACTACAAGCATCTGGCTGAAACGGTCCTCAGTCATCATGAATGGTATAACGGAACAGGCTATCCCAGAAGACTCCGGGCAGAAGAGATTCCGCTGCATGCAAGAATCATTGCGGTAGCGGATTCCTACGAGACCATGACCGGAACCAGAGGCTACAGAGAGCCCATCACGAAGTAAGAAGCCGTGGAAGAACTGAAGCTCTATAAAGGGACGCAGTTTGACCCTGAAATTGTGGAAATCTTCATTAATGAAGTGCTGATGTAATGTCTTCTCTGATGGACGAAAAGCACACAGCACTCCATATTTAAACGAATCGTTAAATAGAGTCCGATGTTCATCATCTGGCTCTATTTTTGTAGTATGCTTAGTATAGCAATCATCCGATTTAATCAGACTCAGATGAAATCTGAAAGGAGAGAGAAAGTATGAATGAAAAGACACCATCCACTCCGATCAAAATTCTTGTAGCCGGAACCTATGCGGTCATGATAATCATGAATGCCCTGGCCAATATTCTGCCCATCAACGGGAAAGGAACAGGAGAGGTTTCCGACTCCTATCCCAACCTGTTTGCTCCTTCTGGCTTCACCTTCAGCATATGGGGTGTGATCTACTTTCTTCTGGCCTTATATGTTCTCTACCAGCTGGGTGTGCTGAAAAGCGGTACAAGGGATGGAAACAGAAATCTTCTGACCCGGATCGGCATCGTGTTCTCCATTTCCTCCGTGGCCAATGCACTGTGGATTCTCACCTGGCATTATGATCAGATTCTTCTATCCACGGTCCTGATGCTTGTGATTCTACTTTCGCTCATCGGAATCAACTTCATGACGAAAAATGCTGTGCTCAGCGGAAGAGAAAGACTCTTCATCCGGCTGCCCTTCAGTGTCTATTTCGGATGGATTACTGTAGCCACCATCGCAAATGTGACAACACTTCTTGTAGACATGGACTGGAACGGATTCGGCATATCCGAATCCATCTGGACCATTCTGATCCTCGCTGTCGGCGCCGCCATTGGCATTCTGACCATGTTCTTCTTCAGGGACATGGCCTATGGTCTGGTCTTCATATGGGCCTACAGCGGTATCCTCTACAAACATATCAGCCCCGACGGATTTGACGGAGCATACATTTTCGTCATCATTGCAGCGTCCATCTCCATCTTCCTCTTTATCATGGCGGAAGGATATCTGTTCTTTTCGAAGAAGAAGAGGGCTTGAGAAGGGGTTTCAAGGACCTGTTGAAATAAAGTCATAAGTGAAATGGATCCATCTTATCGTCATCGGCAGATGAGAAAAGGTGGCGTTTTAATCTGACCGAATTCAACCTGGCCTTAATATCATATTCGCAAAATATGAGAGATTGGTTGTCATAACGATAAAATAATCACAATGTAAACGAAATCTGTTTAGAAATTGTGATTTATAGTAATTAGATACTCATCTTCGCTATACGAAGAAAATCTGTCACCTTACCTGAAAATTCATTGTGAATCAGTCAAGAAAAACAGCTTTTCATTGAGATGATATTGTTTACATCCAGTGACCGGAAGCGCTGATGGCGTTGAACATCCGGCTCAATAAGGTATAATTAGTTCATCAGAAACAGTAAAAAGGGGTGCTTTGTGTGATACAGGATATCAGAATTGAACTAAGAGAAGACAAAAGAGAGAAACCGCAGGATATGAGCAAGGTGAAATTCGGAAAGACTTTCTCTGACCATATGTTCCTTATGAACTATGACAGCCAGAAGGGATGGCACGATGCAAGAATCGTTCCTCATGGTTCCATTCCAATGGACCCAGGAGCCATGGTCTTCCATTATGCTCAGGAGATTTTTGAAGGCATGAAAGCCTACAGAACAGAAAGCGGAGTAATCCAGTTCTTCAGGCCCTTCGAAAACATCAGAAGAATGGCTAGGTCCGGTGAAAGAGTCAGCATGCCAGCGATGGATGAGGATATGTTCATGGAAGCGCTGAAGAAACTGGTGGAAGTGGACAAGGAATGGGTACCTAGTGAAGAGGGGACTTCCCTCTACATCAGACCGTTCATGATCGCAACAGATGTGGGTCTTGGCGTCCATGCTTCAGACAGCTATCTGTTCTGCATACTGACCTGTCCTGTAGGAAGCTACTATCCGGAAGGCATCAATCCGATCAAGATTCTCATCGAGGATCAGGATGTCAGAGCAGTACGTGGGGGTACTGGTTATGCGAAATGCGGCGGAAACTATGCGGCATCTATCAGAGCTTCTGTCAGAGCCGGAAAGAAAGGCTTCTCACAGGTTCTTTGGCTGGATGGCGTGGAAAGAAAATACGTGGAAGAAGTCGGCGCCATGAACATCATGTTCAAGATCGACGGCAAGATCTACACACCAGAGCTGAACGGATCCGTTCTTCCTGGCGTGACAAGAAAGTCCAGCATCGAACTTTTGAAGGGCTGGGGATATGAAGTCATCGAAAAGCTCATCAGTGTCGATGAACTCGTTGAAGCTGCTAAGGCAGGAAAACTGGAAGAAGTCTGGGGCACAGGCACAGCTGCGGTGGTGACACCTGTAGGCTGGCTGACCTATAAGGATGAAACCTTCGAAGTGGAAGGTGGAAAGATCGGAGAAGTCACCCAGAAGCTCTATGACGGGCTGACAGGCATTCAGTGGGGTAAGATCGAAGACACGCATGACTGGACCGTTACAATCTAAATTTCAAAGCAAACAAAAAAAGCTTCATGTTCTCAAGTATGAGAAGCATGAAGCTTTTCTTCTGATCGTAATCTGAACTTTGTGGGTGTAAGGTGTAAGCCTTCACCCATCCTTTTCTTTCAAAGCGGTTCTTTAGTAAAAATAATGGAATTAAATCATTGCTGTTGCCTTGAGTGCAGGATTTATGACCAGATTCGGCTGACCGTTATACATGGAGATGAATCCTTCATAAAGGAGTTCCATGTTCTCCACGCTGTAGAGATCATCTGGTGAGATCAGTTCGGGTTCCTTGTCGATGTCGTAGATCTTGCTGTTGATGAGGATCTCCGATATGAACTGGGAACAGAAGTAGTGGTGCTTTCTCTTCAGTGGAATACCGAGCTTTGCGCCCACAAGACCGATGAGGTTGTAGTGGTATTTGTCGGCTTCGTTCTGGAACTTGGCCAGTTCCTCTTTCAGAGAATAGTACTGCAGCTCTGTGACCTTCACCTTGTAGATGCGGCATCTGGATTCCGTGAATTTCTGGTAGACGCCACCCTTGAGGTTCTCTTCCACAAAGCCGCCGGAAAAGGGATTGTCCGGATTTCTTCTGCCGAAGGAGTACATTCTGGTGAAGCTGTCATCAAAACTGATGGATGCATGAACATATTTCATGTCGGAAAAAGTGGCAATGACACGGGACAGCCAGGTTCCGGTCTTCGTGAAAACAAGATAGATATAATATGATTCCATTTCTGTCTCTTCCTCTCTTAAGTCCTTGTACATTCCTATTCTACGTGGAAATTCTTATAAAATTATGAGTATTTCCTGATATATTTATATGTTAAAAGAAGTACATCTTATTATAGTCTGCTTTCCCTGAATTTGAAACATCTATTTTACTTTTCCCTTCTGGAAGGGAAAGAGATGCTTTTCATCGCATGAGAAGCGTGCATCCCACTGGAATCAGAATAAATGAGAGAAAATCAGCGAAAATGTTCCGTTTACAATTTCAATTCGTGGTATGATAAAAGAAAAGCTAGAAAACTTGGAGGCCAATAGATGGTAGAAGAAAAACGGTTTGCAATCCTCATCGATGCAGATAATGTTTCAGCAAAATACATCAAGTACATATTCGACGAAGTATCCAATTACGGAGTAGCCACCTACAAGAGAATCTATGGAGACTGGACATCACCAGGGTCCGCATCCTGGAAGGATATTCTCCTGGCAAATTCCGTCACCCCGGTGCAGCAGTACAGCTATACTGTAGGAAAGAATGCCACGGACTCAGCCATGATCATCGATGCCATGGATATTCTCTATACAGGCTATGTGGAAGGGTTCTGCATTGTATCCAGTGACAGTGACTTCACGAAGCTCGCCTCCAGGCTCCGAGAATCCGGTATGCTTGTAGTGGGTATGGGAGAAAAGAAGACTCCGAAACCCTTCATCGCCGCCTGCAATCAGTTCAAGTATCTTGATGTGCTGCTGGCCTCAGATGAAAAGAGCAAGCGGGAAGAAGAGGAAAAGGCTTCAGCCATCGAAAAAGAGAAGAAAGAGAGCCAGAAGCAGCCTGGCACCGATGGAAAGAAACCTTCTTCCAAGACGGAGAAGTCCGATGACCAGAAGAGCATGACGGATATTGAAGTCATCAAAGCCACTGTGCTGAAAATGATGAATGAAGTGGAAGCTCAGAGCATGAACATGGGCGAAATCGGAAACCGTCTTGTGAAAAGGTATCCGGACTTTGATGTGAGAAACTACGGAGACACCAAGCTTTCCAAGTTCCTGAAGAAATTCGATTTTCTCGAATTCAACACCAAAGGAAAGGACGGCACGTCCATGTGGGTTTCACTGAAGGGTGAAGGCAAAGAAGCTCCGGAAGAGGAGCCAGCTCCACAGCAGGCGAAGCGCCGAAGCTATCGGAGAAAACCGAAGAAAATGAAGTAGGTAAGATCGGAATCCCGGAGACGCTGTTTCCGGGATCTTTCACGAAAATCAGAAAAGCAGGAAAAAACGCATCAATTTTCAAGAAACATGAAAAAAAGGCTTTGCCTTGGCGTTGGAATTTGCTATAATGAAGGGGCAGCAAAAACTGCCTATGGGAGGATAACTCAGCTGGGAGAGTGCCACCTCGACAAGGTGGAAGTCGCAGGTTCGAGTCCTGTTCTTCCCACCATAGGATCTGAATGATTTTCATTCAGGTCTTTTTTTATATCGTAAAAAGTGGAAAACGGATATTTATAAATTATGGAAGATAAGGTATGATGAGACCAGAAAACGAATTGGGGGGAATCTTCTCATGAAATGCAAATATACCATAGAAACACTCATCGGCGAACTGACTGTGCTGGAGAATGACGGCAGAATCACAGATCTTCATTTCGGTAAAGTATCCATACTGGGCATGAAGGAAATGAAGACCGAGCTCATTGAAGAAGTGGAGAAGCAGATCAACGAGTACTACCAGGGGAAAAGACAGGACTATGACCTTCCTCTTCGCCTGGAAGGCACGCCATTTCAGAAGAAAGTCTGGGAAGCCTTGCGTGAAATCCCCAAGGGAGAAACAAGGACCTATGAAGACATCGCCATTGCAGTGGGAAACCCCAAGGCTTCACGGGCGGTGGGGATGGCCAACAACAGAAACCGGATTCCGGTGATCATTCCCTGTCATCGGGTCATCGGAAAGAACGGCAAACTGGTGGGCTATGCGGGCGGACTGGATGTGAAGGCCAGGCTTCTTGCCATGGAGAAGAAAAGGGGATAAGCACTGACGCTGAAGCTAAATGTGAACAGAAGATAACAGAGGTTTCACTATCATTTTACTGAAATGTTAAAAAATGGTCTTTATTTAACGGTATAGTGATAAGTGACAACAAGAACAAATTTAAATAAAGGAGTGTTATTTTTGAAAAGACTAGTAGGAACATTTAGAACAGAAGAAGAAGCGATCCTGGCCATCAATGACCTGAAGGAAATGGGCCTGGATCCCAAGGAGATTTCTGTGGTAACGAATGAACCCTATGAATACAAGACCATCAGAGGTTCCATGGATACTGCGGAAAAAGAGAAGATTGTAGTTGGTGACCTGTATCATGGAAGAGGCGTCCACGAATTCGTCGGCTCACTGACCCACTACGGAATTCCTGAAGAGAGTGCCACTCTCTACAGAGACAGGCTCAGTGACGGAAATATCCTGGTATTTATCGGTGTCAATGATGAGATCAGAAACCATATCGAAAATCCGGGCACCTACAGAGCGCCAGATCTGTTCATAAACGACATCAGAACCCCTGGCACCTATTCCATCACCAAGCGGTTCAAGGAAGATCCGGATAACCCAGGCACCTATGTAGCACTGGATTACGGCTACAGAAAAACCACACCAGGAACCTACGAAGATCCTTCGGTTCGTGATGAAATCCTGACACCAGGGTCCATCACAGAAGACGATGTGATCCATCCACCACACCATATGGAAAAAGTGGATGAAGACTGAGAGGAATCCGTAGACCATTCCATTACTCTCGATGAAAGAGAACTGGAAGACTATGCGGACCTGGATAAAGTAAACAGAAATGTTCCAGAGGAGGAAGAGGATCCGCTGGACCCAGGATTCCACCTTCATTAAAGACTGAATAACCTAGAGAGAGGAGCAATCCTCTCTTTTTCTTCTCCTTCTGGTAATCGATTGCAATTATGCGTATTTTCCAAATTTTTATCTTGAAATTAACATTTACCTGTGAAATTGAGATAAAATAGAAGCATATTGAATTGGATATGAATCTATGCGTTGCGGGGGGAATGAAGATGGAAAGGACACTGATGCTGAAAGAAAAAGGACTGCTGGATACGCGCAGCAGGATGATGGAAGAAACAAAAGTCATTGAGGAATTTCTGACGCGCCATACAGGCAGGAAGAATCTGCTGGTCATCAGAATTTCAGCGTACAAGGATGATGTGCTGAAAGAGCTGCGCAGTTTCAGTGAGAACACGAAAAGGGAGTTCGTACTGCTCAGTGGAGAGGAAATCACACCCTTGAATCTGAAGAATCTCACGGAAAAGAAAGGCCAGCCTATGATCATCGGCATCGAAAAGCTCAGCAGCGCCAGAGCGCTGGGCACCATAGAAGAGGCTGCGGTCTACCGAGCCATCATCAATATGGCAGATACCGGGAATGAGGAGTTCGGTCTGCATGAGGACAGTTCCTTTGTATTTCTTGCGGAGGAAGATTTTCCCAGTCACGAACTGGCCACGGTGAGTCTCACCTGGGCCTATGAAACGGCTTTTTTGGACTACAGAACCTTCAGCAGTAAAGTTCTGGACCATATGAAAACCTATAAGGAGAGATTCCTGAGGGTGAAGGAAGAAGTCAGCTGTAACGGAAGAACCTACGGTCATATTCTTCCTGAAAAATACTATGAGATGAATTTTTCAAGAGACGTGCGGGAGAAGCTTGTGGGATCCAAATACCTTTCCACCATCCACTGGCACAGGTATTCCCATCATCTGAATTCCTCCCAGGTCATGGCGGTGAATTTCTTTTATCCGCTTCTTCGGTACAGGGAACTGGATACACTGCTTGCGCTCATGGGCATTGAGGATGAGATTGTCTATGATCCTTCCCATATTTCCTTCTCCAAGATTTCAGAGATGGAACAGACCGAGGGCAGAAAAACCTGTTTTGATTTCCACTTCAGGCTGAAATCCGGGAAAGAGGTCTATGTCATCGCAAAGTATACGCAGGGATGCTATGGACGTGCCCGGGATGAAGACTATCTCAAGAAATACGAGGAAACCTACAGACCGCTTCTGGAGCAGTCGGACATCATCAGAGAGGAGCATAAAAGCGAGAAGACTTTTCTTGAAAACTACAGCTTCATGAGAAGCCTGGTACATCTTTCACCAGACAGCTATCTCATGGTGCTCTATCCCAGGGAGAACTGGAAGGTCAGAAGCAAAGCCCTCACTGCAGAGGAAGAGATTCTGAAGGAGGAGTTCAAGCAGCATTATCTGCCCGTGGTATGGGAAGATCTTGTGGAGCTTCTCATCGAGAAGATGAAAAGCAACGATCTGGCACGGTTCTATGAATCCTGGTTCAAAGACAAGTATTTCAGATATTAGACAGAAAAGTCCTGTCTGAAAGGAGAAAAAGAATGGAGTATAAAGAATATGAGAAAATCAGAAACTGGATCCACCGAAATGCCAGACCACTGGATCTTGCCCGATGGGCATTTCATTTCGAACACAAAGGCAGCGAAGAAGTGATCCGGATGCTTTCCTTTTATCAGAATGAGGATGGGGGCTTTGGCCATGGACTGGAACCGGATTCCTGGAATCCAGGCTCCACCCCCATCACCACCAACCGGGCTGCAGAGATCTTAAGAGAAATCGGACACGGAAACAGGAAACATCCCATGATCGTCCAGATGCTTACCTATCTGGCATCCGGTGAAGGGAAGAAGGAGCACAAATGGCTGTTCTCTGTTCCCGGAAACAACGGATATCCTCATGCACCCTGGTGGGAGGCAGAAGGGGATGGAACGGTGACGCCCTTCAATCCCACTGCATCGCTACTAAGGTTCATACTGGACTTCTGCGACTATAAGTCCGATCTCTATATGCTGGCTCTGAATGAGATGGAATCCATGAAAGAGGAATTCGTGAAGGCGGAAGAGCCTACCATGCATGATCTGATCTGTCTGGAGAGCATACGGGAATATCTGGATGAGGAAAGGCTGAACAAGCTGGAGATGAAAATCATTGAAAGAGATCCGGACAAATGGAAGGACTACACCTGCAGACCTTCCGCCTTCATAAGGGATGCCCATCATCCTCTTCTGAAGCATGAGGATGTGAAAGAACTTCTTGAAACCGAACTGGCTCTTCTGGAAAAGTCTCTGCACCCTGACGGATACTGGGAGATCAACTGGGACTGGGGAACCTTTCCCGAAGCATTTGCCGTTGCCAGAAACTGGTGGAGAGCAGATGTCACCATCAGGAATCTGCTTCTTCTGAAAGCCTTCGGAAGACTAGAACATCTGTAGGGGTAAAAACTGCATCAACAAGGCATGATCTCATAATGAAAGATCCTGCCTTGTTTTTTTCGTGCGGATCCAAGTCTTATAAAGAATAGATGTACTATATTCATTCGAAGTTTTAAGATAAGTTTATGATGATAGTAGAATAGGACATGCATTTCAAATATGAAATGAGAGAATAACCTATGCAATTTATTCACATTATTCTTATTTTGCCTGATTTTATAAGGTTATTTTTCTGATTTACTAAACATGTACGAACAGGATTGACAACGGTTTCACCTTTGGTTAAAATGTAAACGAACAATACATTCATAGATTATTCAAAGAATGACGAATAAAGCAAAGAAGTACCATTTACGGAATTGTAAAGTTGTTTCACCTGGCTGAAGTAAAAAATGACTGAATATTCTATAAATGATTCTTTTCATGCGTTTATTTGTCTAATCAAGAGAGGGGATAAAAGAATGAAAAAGAATCGTAAACTTGTCATCTTATCTGCACTGCTTTCCAGCATGATGTTGCTCTCGATAGGCTGTTCTTCAGAGACAGACGATGGTGACAACGATGGTACCGTGGATATCGGTATTGTTCTTCCCACAAAAGACGAGCCTAGATGGGTCCAGGATGAAACCAGATTCATGGAAGCTCTAGACGAAACCGAGTACTCTGTAGAGATTCTGTTCAGCCAGGGATCTTCAGCAAAGGAAAAAGAGAATGTGGAATCACTGCTCACCAAGGGAATCGATGTACTCATCATCTGTCCCCATGACGGAGATGCCGCAGCCGCAGCTGCTGACGCCGCCGCTGCAGAAGGTGTGAAGGTCATTTCCTATGACAGACTGATCACCGGAACAGAAGCTGTAGACTACTATGTAACCTTTGACTCCATCGCTGTTGGTGCAGCGCAGGGTCAGTATCTCATCGACAAAGCATCCGGAACAGACAATCCATTATATCTGTATGCCGGTGCAGCGTCTGACAACAACGCATTCCTGTTCTTTGAAGGAGCGTGGAGCGTACTTCAGCCTAAGATTGCAGATGGAACATTTGTCATCAAGAATTCACCAGAAGCCGTAAATCTTCAGGACAAAGCGGAACTGACAAGAGACGAAATGTCCAAGATCATCGGTCAGATCACAACAAACTGGGATTTCAATGAAGCCAAGAATAAAGCAGAATCCCATCTGACTGCAGCCACTGCAGCAGATAAAGGTGATGTATTCATACTGGCACCGAATGATGGAACAGCAAGATCCATTGCTGACACATTCGCTACAGACAGCGACGTGACAAGCTACGTTGTAACCGGACAGGATGCTGAAATGGCTTCTGTTCAGTATATCATCGACGGAAAACAGTCCATGACCGTATTCAAGGATGTAAGAACACTGGTCAAGGATTCCATCGACATGGCGGTTTCCATCCTGAAGGATGAATCACCTGAAACCACTGGTGCTTATGACAACAAGTCCAAGGAAGTTCCTGCGAAGCAGACCGAAGTCATCACCGTTGACCAGGAGAATGTAAAGGCAGCGCTGATCGATTCTGGTTACTACGAAGCATCTGAATTTACCGGTCTGGAATAACAGTAAGACTGAAATTCAACTTTTTAAAGTCCAATATAGTGAAAGCCTTTTGCGAGGCTTTCACTATTTATGATATTGTGCGGAAATGAAGGCCTTTAAAAAGCCAAACTTTCTTCACATGAGGATGATTTACGCGAAACAGAGGAGAGGGAAATACTATGGAAAAAGCCCTTAAGACAGACTATATTCTGGAAATGAACAACATCACCAAGGAATTTCCAGGCGTAAAAGCCCTGGATAACGTGAATTTCAAAGTCAGAAGAGGAGAAATTCACTGTCTCGTAGGTGAAAACGGAGCCGGTAAATCCACACTGATGAAGGTCTTGTCAGGTGTATGGCCCTATGGATCCTATGAAGGAGACATTGTACTGAATAACGAAATACAGAGATTCCAGGGGATACAGGATAGTGAAAAAGCTGGAGTTGCCATCATATATCAGGAACTCGCACTTATACCGGAGCTTTCCGTGTACGAAAATATTTATCTCGGACATGAGATCAGAAAAGGCAGAGTCATCGACTGGAATGAAACCATCAAGATGTCGAAAGAGATGCTGAAGAAAGTGAGACTGAACGTCAATCCCGAAACAAAGATCAAGGAACTGGGGGTAGGAAAGCAGCAGCTCATAGAGATTGCCAAGGCTTTCAGCAAGAATGTAAGTCTCATCATTTTAGACGAGCCTACCGCAGCGCTCAATGATGATGATTCGGAGAACCTTCTGAAGCTTCTTCTGGAGCTGAAAGAGGAAGGTGTCACGTCCATCATGATTTCCCATAAGCTGAAGGAAGTCATACAGATCGCAGATACGGTCACAGTACTTCGTGACGGCAAGACCATCTGCTCCCTTTCCAAGGAAAAGGGAGAGATTTCCGAACCGGTTCTCATTCGAAACATGGTGGGAAGAGCCATCGATGACATCTTCCCCAAAAGGCTGGAGAAGAACATCGGAGAAACCGCCCTTGAAGTGAGAAATTTAAATGCCGTGAATCCCAAGAACGGGAAACAGGTGCTGAAAAATGTCAGCATGCATACGAGAAAAGGAGAGGTTGTGGGCATCGCAGGCCTTATCGGTGCGGGTCGAACGGAGCTGGCCACCAGCATCTTCGGCAATCCCAAGGAATTCAGAATGGAGGGAGAGATCCTTCTCAATGGAGAAGTCATGCACTTTCACCATCCCAAGGATGCCATTAAGGCTGGCATCGCCTATGTGACAGAAGATCGTAAGGCGGAAGGACTCATCCTTCTCCAGGACATCAAACACAACATTTCCATGGCGAATCTCAAGGCCATTGCCAGCAGAGGGGTCGTCAATGAGAATGAGGAAATCAATGTGGGCGAGCACTACAGAAAATCGCTGAACATCAAAACTCCATCTGTGGAGCAGCTCACGAGAAATCTCAGCGGTGGAAATCAGCAGAAGGTATCCATCGGTAAATGGCTCAACACAAAACCTCAGGTTCTGATTCTGGATGAACCGACCAGAGGAATCGATGTAGGTGCGAAGTTTGAAATCTACACCATCATCAACAGTCTGATTGCAGAGGGCATGAGCATCATCATGATCTCCTCGGAGCTTCCTGAAATACTCGGCATGAGTGATCGCATCTATGTAGTGGCAGAAGGCAAGATCACAGGTGAACTGGATGTAAAGGAAGCCACTCAGGATAAGATCATGGAGCTTGCGACAGTCTGAAGAAGTGGAGGAGGAATAAATTTATGGAACTTTTCAATGATCTCAAAATCATGCTGAAAAAGAATATCAGAGAATATGGCATGTTCATAGCACTCTTTGCCATCATGCTTGTATTCTCCATACTGAGTGACGGGGTATTCATGTCACCCAGAAACATCAGCAATCTGATCAACTCCATGGGCTATATCGCAGTGCTCGCTGTTGGTATGACACTGGTTCTGATCATCAAGCATATCGACCTTTCCGTAGGATTCGTGGCAGGGTTTCTTGGCGCTGTGGCAGCCATGCTCCTCACCTCCTACAATCTTCCTGTACTGGTGGTGATTCCCATCATCCTTTTCATGGGTGTCCTCATAGGACTCTTCAATGGTATGCTGGTGGCAAAGCTTCAGATTCCAGCCTTCGTGGTATCACTTGCAGGGATGCTGATCTTCAGAGGTGCACTGCTGCAGGTCACCGCCAAGACCGGAACCATCATCGTTCCGAATCAGACCTTCAATAACATCGGTGTCGGCTATATCCCAGACCCTGTAAAACTGATTCCCGGTTTTCATACACTGACGCTGGTGCTGGGTGCGCTCTTCATCGTGTACTACATCTGGTCTCAGTTCAAGAACCGAAAGAACAAGCTCAAATACAACTTTGAAGTGGTGCCCATCAAGATTTTCTACATCAAGATGGTTTTTATTTCTCTTCTCATCGGGTATGTCACCTATATCCTGTCCGACTACAACGGACTTTCCTGGACAGTGGTCATCGTGCTCATCGTCGTGGCCATCTACCACTTCATGACCACGAAAACCGTTCTTGGCAGACATATCTACGCAGTGGGCGGAAATGATGAAGCAGCGAAGCTCAGCGGAATCGATGTGAAGAAAGTCACACTTTTCGTTTTCGCATCCATGAGTATGCTGGCTGCCTTATCCGGTATCCTCTTCACGGCAAGACTACAGTCCGCCACCGTCACAGCCGGTACCGGATTTGAACTGGATGCCATCGCATCGGCGTATGTGGGCGGTGTCTCCGCAGCCGGTGGAGTAGGCAGAGTCACAGGATCCATCATCGGAGCACTGGTCATGGCTTCCCTGACAAGTGGTATGAACCTTCTCAATGTAGGCGCATCCTATCAGTACATCATAAGAGGGGCCATCCTCATTCTGGCCGTCATCTTTGATGTGCAGACAAGAAACAAGAGCAAGTAGGGATATAGAAGCCTTACAAAAGGATAAGAACAGTTATGAAAACAGAGACCTGAAAATCCTCATGGACTTTCAGGTCTCTTTCTTCTCTTTTCAGGGAGATTCTTTTCCATAATGAAGAAGATCCTCTCATCATTTTGGAATCTTCCAGAGTCTGTAGTAACGGGAGAACTGGGTGCCCGACAGCATAACTTTCTCTTCCGGATTTTCCTTCTGAGTGAAGAGATATCCGGAACCCATCTGATCAATGAGTTCATAACCCGTAAGAACAGGCAGAGAAGTAAGCAGATTCTCATTTGCTTCTGTTTCTGAGATGTAGTAGAGAAGATCCGGATCCTCGTCATACTGCACAAACTCGTCGCTACTCAGTGTAAGCTTCAGGACACCTGAAAGTACAGAGAAGGTGTTCTTCTCCTGGGTCAGAAGAGGCCTGGTCCAGATAAGCAGAAAGAGCACCAGAAGTAACGAGACGGATAGTAGAATGGACCTTTTCTTCATGCAGATCACCTCACATTTCTATGGGTCCATTATAACAGTGGTGCACAGGAAATAGTGACAATATCATGAATATCCAGGATTTTATGCTTCCGGTTTAATGGGAGCAGTATGCCTTTCTATTTTAAATGCTGCGTCGATTGGTTATAATTAATTTGGAAGAGTATAGATAGAACAGGATGAGCTAATGATTCTTAAAAATATATACAATCATGGACAAAAGTGACGCAATATACCCATGATTCACGGACTTTCTGAGTTCATACCTGTTTCTGCCATGACAGT
>RZYZ01000245.1 GCA_009930125.1 Clostridia bacterium
AATCCAAAGTATGCCCTTAGAACCTGGCTGATCCGTATCGGGATGAATGGTCCGGAGTATAAAGAAACCAGAAAGACACTCCTAAAGCACCTGGAAGGAAGCGGGGCTTTTAGAAAGGTGGATGAAAATGATGAAACCTAAATGCAGACTCATTGGCGAGGATGGTAACATCTTTAATCTCATGGGAATTGTATCACGAACCCTGAAGGAAGCTGGGGGGCCTGAAAAGGCAGAGGAAATGATTAGGCGAATCACGAGCGATGCCAAAAGCTATGATGAAGCCCTAAGCATGTTGATGGAGTATGTGGATGTGGAGTAGGAGGTGTGATTAGATGGATAGATTTTTTAGTCAAAAACATTGTGACCGCTGCGGTGGAAGCTTAGAAGGTGGGCGAATCATGTCCATGTTCAATGAGCAGTGCATCTGCATAAGCTGCAAAGAGCAGGAAACAAAAGACCCTGAATACAAAAGAGCTGTGGAAGCAGATCATGAAGAGATCAAAAAAGGAAATTACAACTATAAAGGAATCCGTGGAAAGTAATCCTTGACTAATTTAGCCTTCAGAGTGATATATGTATATACCAAAACGAAGGAGGCGGAAAGAATGGAGATTTTCTACACGGTAACGATGCAAACGAAAATGGGCAAGAAGCTATACCTCAGCATGTGGGATGGTCACCCCAAATGGACCTTTGATTTTGACGAAGCCTGCTACTGGGACACCGAAGAGATGGCAGAGAAGTTTTCAAAGAAATGGTTCAAAGACTTCACAGGATGGGCAGTTGAAGAAATTAAAGTCGACATAAACAAAGTGAATTGATAACATTTGGAGCCTGAAAATGGCTCTTTTTCTTTGCACTAAATAAAGGAGGTGAAAGTTATGGCAGGTAGAGGAAGACCACCAAAACCTACAGCGGTCAAAGAGCTGGAAGGTAATCCAGGAAAAAGACCACTGAATAAGAACGAACCGAAACCAAAACAGATAGCACCCAAGTGCCCGTCATGGCTGGAGCCAGATGCCAAGAAGGAATGGAGAAGATTATCGAAAGAGCTTGAGACTATGGGACTGCTGACTCAAGTGGATATGGCTGCCTTTGCCGGGTACTGTCAGGCTTATGCTCGATGGAAGGAAGCAGAAGAATTCATCTCAAAGCATGGATCCATTTTAAAGACCGCTTCAGGATACATTCAGCAGATTCCTCAGGTGTCCATTGCCCAGCAAAACCTTAAGCAGATGAGAAACTTCTGTTCAGAGCTTGGGCTAAGCCCATCTGCCAGAAGTAGACTCAACATCAATAACAGCACAGGCACCATCGAGGGCGATGCCATGGAAGAGCTGCTTTCAAATGTACCAAAGGCCGAGGATATTCTGAAAAAGAGTAAGGACGACTAATTTGAAAGGAGGAGAGGCCAATGCCATTTAGTGAAGCTCATGCGAATCATGCCATAAACTTTATCGAACAACTGAAGCTGACCAAAGGCAGATGGGCCGGTCAGCCTTTTAAGTTACTTCCCTGGGAGAAGGACCTGGTGAGGCGCCTCTTTGGAACCTTGAGAGAAGATGGTACCCGCCAGTACCGAACCGCCTATGTGGAGATTGGTAAGAAAAACGGTAAGTCAGAACTTGGAGCAGCCATTGCCCTATATATGCTTCTTGCTGATAGGGAACCCAACGCTGAAGTGTATGTAGCCGCTTGTGATAGACAACAGGCTAGTATTATTTTCAACACCAGTATGAACTTCGTGGAAGGGAATCCAACTCTATCAAAAGTGACCAATCTGGTGAGATCCACCAAGCGAATCGTCTATCCAAAGACAGGAAGCTTCTATCAGGTACTTAGTTCCGATGTAAAATCAAAGTCCGGTATCAATGCTTCCTGCGTTATCCTTGATGAGATTTGGACCTATCCGAATCCAGACCTTGCCAAGATGCTGACCACCGGTTCAGGGGATGCCAGGACACAGCCTCTTTTTTTATACCTCACCACTGCAGGGAATCAACTCTCTGGCTATGGCTGGGAGATGCATCAAAAGGCAAAAGATATACTGGAAGGGAAGAGAGTAGATCCGACATTTCTTGCCACTATCTATGGACTAGAGGACGATGCGGATATTGAAGATGAAAACAACTGGTATAAGGCCAACCCTAGTCTTGGCCATACCATTTCTATAGAGAGAGTCAGGGAGCACTACAATCAGGTCAAAGACGATCCGGCAGATCTCGCCTTGTTTAAACAGCTGAGACTGAACATGTGGTTAAAGCAGGAAATCAAATGGATGCCCATGGATAAGTGGGACCTTTGTAACTATCCTGTAGACCCGGAAGAACTGAAAGGGCGAGTCTGCTATGGAGGTCTTGACCTGTCCTCAACCAGTGACATCACCGCTTTTGTTTTAGTGTTTCCACCGTTAGAAGAGGGAGATAAGTTTCAGGTGCTCCCATACTTCTGGCTTCCGGAGGAGACCCTTCATCAGCGGATAAAAAGAGACAGCGTTCCCTATGACATCTGGCATAGGCAGGGACTTCTAAATCTTACAGAAGGAAACGTGGTTCACTACGGATTCATAGAAAAGTTCATCGAGCGCCTCGGTGAGAAATATAACATCAGAGAAATCGTCTATGACCGCTGGGGTGCTACACAGATGAGTCAGAACCTAGAGGGTATGGGATTTACCGTTGTGCCTTTTGGCCAGGGATTTAAAGACATGTCTCCACCAACAAAAGATCTGATGAGGCTCACATTAAGCAAGCAGATAGCCCATGGCGGTCACCCGGTTCTTCGGTGGATGGCAGATAACATCGTGGTCAGAACGGACCCTGCTGGAAACATCAAGGTGGACAAGGAAAAGTCCTCAGAAAAGATCGATGGTATCGTGGCCATGATCATGGGACTTGCCAGAGCAACGGTGAATCCACCGGATGATGATGGATCCATTTATGATGAACGCGACATGATCA
Organism: Clostridia bacterium; assembly: GCA_009930125.1. GTDB lineage: Bacteria > Bacillota > Clostridia > Clostridiales > Clostridiaceae > Proteiniclasticum. Next base: position 2,961 of record RZYZ01000245.1, read on the forward strand.
TTTTAGGATAGAAGGGGGTGAACATAGATTATGGCGAACTTTTTTAAATGGCTCTTTAAGGCGAGAGCAGAACCTACAGACAGTGTCAGTGATGCACCAAGGTTTTATATGGGACAAAGTGTCTCTGGAAAAGTGGTCAATGAGCGAAGCTCCATGCAGACAACAGCAGTCTTTGCCTGTGTGCGAATCATTGCAGAGACCGTGGCATCTTTACCCCTTCACACATACCAGTACAAAGGGGATGGAAAGGAGAAGATATACACCCACCCGCTTTACAGAATCTTACACGATGAACCAAATCCGGAGATGACGTCTTTTACCTTAAGGGAGACCATGATGACCCACATCCTCCTTTGGGGAAATGCCTACTGCCAGATCATTCG
>RZYZ01000246.1 GCA_009930125.1 Clostridia bacterium
CTTTTACTCTCTGACATACTCTTTTCCCCTCCTGAAGGCCACCAGATTTTCTTCCACGGCCTTTGCCGGAACGTTCTCCTTCAGCACTTCAAGCCATACAGCATCCTCAATCTCCAGAAAATTCGACAGTACCCCGAGAATGATGGTATTTGCCGCTCTGATATTGCCGGAAGCCTTGGCTTCCGCCTGGGCGTCAATTTCAATGACCCTGAACTTCTCCTTCAGCTTTTCGATCTCTTCTTCAGGATACTCCGCTTTCTCCAGAAGAACCGGTGTGGGATAGACCCTGTTGGTGTTCAGGATCACGAGGCCTCCCTCCTTCAGTCCATGGCTCCATCGTAAGGCTTCCAGAGGTTCCATGCCTAAAACGATGTCCGCTTCCCCCGGAAGGATGTTGGGAGAATGCACGGTTTCAGCCATCTTCACGGTGCCCCAGACAGTACCGCCTCTTTGAGACAGTCCCACCACGTCATTGGTCTTCACATCCAGGCCCGCTTTGAACGCGGCTTCGGATATGATTCTTGTGGCAAGAACGAGCCCCTGTCCACCTACGCCTGCTATGATGATACTTCTTAAATCCATTCTTTCTGCTCTCCCTTCAGTGATTTCTTGATGGCCCCTACCGGGCAGACCTGCGCGCATACACTGCAGCCTACACACATGTTGGGGTCGATGGAAGATTTCAGCTTGTCGATGCCCGGATACTGCTTCATCCTGATGGGCGGACAGTTGGTCTTCACGCAGCTTCTGCAGCCGATGCAGATCTTCGGATCCACATAGTAGTTGGGCTCCTTGATCTTGAATTTCAGTGCGCAGGGCCTTGTGGCTATGATCACCGAGATGCCCTTCTTCTTCACTTCTTCCTTCAGGGTGTCCCTAAACAGGTTGTAGTCGAACTGGTCCACATACTGTACATTTTCAATACCCATGGTATTTAGCATCTTCTTGATGTCGATGTGCATATCGTCGTTGACATCATATTTTCCGGAGCTTCCATTGCCCTGACCGCCGGTCATGGCGGTGGTTCCATTCTGAAGGATGATGAAGGTCATATTGTCGCTGTCCTCCATCTGATGGAGAAGATTGGCGAATCCCGTCATGCCGGAATGGAAGAAGGTGCCGTCTCCTATGACCGAAACCAGGGGCTTGTCATTTCCCTTCATGCGCATGACCTTGTTCATGCCCTTGGTGATGCCCACCGTGGCCCCCATGGAGATCATGGTATGGGAAGCTTCAAAGGCCGGAAGAACCGACATGGAGTAGCATCCGATGTCCCCCATGACCAGGACCTTCATTTTCTTCAGAATATCAAAGACCGGTCTGTGAGGACAGCCTGAGCAGAACATGGGTGGTCTGGAGACCGCATCATTTTTCTCCAGAAGCGCCAGTCTTCTGTCCGTGATGAGACCCGCATTGAACAGTCCCTCTTCGATGTTTTCCGTATTGAGCTCTCCGGTGAAGGAGAACCACTCTTTCCCTTCACAGGAGATGCCCATGAGCTTCAGTTCATTCTCCATGAAGGGCAAAAGCTCTTCGATGACGATAATCCGGTCGTATTTTTCACTGAGCTCCTTCATTCTGTCTCCGCTTAGCGGATAGACCATGCCAGGTCTATAGATGCTGTAGGGTACATCCAGTTCCATCAGGTTGTGATACACAAGACCCGATGCCACAAGAAGCACCTTGGACCCTTCCACTTCCTTCAGGAGATTCACCGGCGCATCATAGGCGTATTTCGCCAGGGCCTCGATTCTCTCTTTCATGGCATACTGCCTTGCATGGGTGATGGGTGGAAGCATGGTGTATTTGGCGTTGTCCGGTGTGAACCCCTTGGGTTCATGCTCCTGCCGAGGCTCCTCCGTGACGATTCCCCGTGCATGACAGACTCTGGAGGTGATGTCCAGCATTATGGGCGTTTCATATTCCTCGGACAGATCAAAAGCAAGCTTTGCATAGTCCTTGGCTTCCTGGGAACTGCCGGGAAAGAGAATGGGCATATTGGCGAATTTTCCTAGAATCCGGTTGTCCTGCTCATTCTGGGAACTGGCCATGCCAGGATCGTCTCCCGTCACCAGGAGAAATCCTCCATTCATGGGCGTCTGGGTGAAGGTCATGAGCGGATCCATGGCCACGTTGACCCCCACATGCTTCATGGATACCATGGACCGTGCACCGTAGAAAGAACTGCCGATAGCCACTTCCAGGGCCACTTTCTCGTTGACGCTGAACTCCGCATAGACACCCTCATATTTTTTTACTGATTCCAGCAGCTCCACGGTGGGAGACCCCGGATAACTGGAAGCCAAAAGGCCACCGGCTTCGTAAAAACCCCTTGCAACGGCTTCATTCCCTGTAAGAACCTTTTTAACTGTTGTCATATTGATTTACCCCCAACTTTATTCCATATTACCCTTCTATCTTACCATTTATTGACAAAATATTGAATCAATTTCCTGGTAATCGTTAAATAGTTGATAAGGTTCTTCATTCAATTTTTCTTCTCATAAGAAAAGAGAGAAGGATTGCCCTCTCTCCATGATGTTCATTTTCCGCTCTTCTCATTCTAGCGATTCGGATCCTTTCTCTTTCTTTCCTTATGATCGGCTTCAATATCCTTTTTCCAGTCATCGGGGATGGAACTTTTCATTCTCATGTTCTCCACGGCGCAGCTGATGGTTTCAAAATTCAGCTTCGTACCGATCACATCCGCATGATAGGACACTGCCCGTTCTCTCTGGATGCCGAAATCTCCTGCCACATCTTCCGCATCCATGTTGGCACCCAGGAAGATGAATTCGAATCCATAACGCTTCTTCAGTCTGCTGATCCGGCTTCGGATGGCGGCCAGATGGTATTCCGAGCTGGCGTTTTCCATGCCATCGGTGGTGATCACCACCAGGACGCGGTCATCACTGCTTCCCCTCTCTTTGTAGTGCTCCTCCATATGGTCTAGGGTGATGCCGATGGCATCATAGAGCGCCGTGGTGCCTGATACATGGTAATCTTTATGACTCAGAGGCCTGACGAACCGGATGTCTTCCCGATCATGGAGAATCCGTACGTTGTGGTTGAATAGCACCGTGGTGACGTAGGCTTTGCCAGGCAGTCTTTTCTGGTCCTCCAGCATGGCATTGTAGCCACCGATGGTATCTCTTTCCAGTCCCGACATGGAACCGCTTCTGTCTAGAATCATCACCAGGTCAGTTCGTTTTTCTTTTCTCATTTTCGTTCCCTCCATCTCTTTGATGATGTAATCATAGCAGAGATGAAAATGAAAAAGGTCGCCTCCCAGGCGACATTTCTCTAGTCTAGTGTATGCACTTTTTTGGCAAACAGAATT
>RZYZ01000247.1 GCA_009930125.1 Clostridia bacterium
ACGTCCACATCTTTGAACTGCTCGAAATTCAGATCGGCGCGTCTGAAAATCTCATAGATGATCTCTTCCTTGCTGTTGAAGTGATTGTAGAAGGATCCGATGGATACTTTCGCATCCCTGCAGATCTCTTGGATCGAGGTCCGCTCCAGTCCTTTTTCGGAGAATTTGGCCATTGCTGCATCATAGATCTTATCCTTTGTTTCCAGCGCTTTCTTCTGTCTGTTCGTCATCTTTTCTTCTTCCACTTTCCCACCCCCGTTACTGTAACTCCATTATACATGATAGAATCTGTTCCGGAAAACAGATAAGTATTTTTTATCAATTATTGATAACCTCTTAACAATGTGTTATCTTGAATGTATTCAATGAACTTATTCAGTGAATATGTTCGTTTATAATTTATCATTTTGAAAGAGGGGAAAAGAATGAAAAACATCGGTAAGAAAATTGCAGCTGCACTGATCATGGTCATGGCAGTATCTCTGGGCGCCTGCGCAGCTCCAGAAACAACAGAGCCCAATGAAGGAAATGAAACACCTGTAGAGGAATCCGTCTTCACACCCGGAACCTATGAAGGCAGCGCCAAAGGGTTCCATGGAGATGTGGTGCTCACGGTCACTGTCAACGAGAACGAGATCATAGAGATTGTGGCAGATCACACTGAAACTGAAGGCCTGGGCGACAATGCCATCGATGAAATGATCGCATCCGCCATGGAAAAGGATTCTCTGGCACTGGATATGATGAGCGGTGCCACCTATTCCTCAGAAGCTTTTCTGGCAGCTCTGGAAATGGCGCTGGTGAAAGCAGGCGCAGATGTGGAGAAGCTTAAGGTGAAGGAGGCCGGTGAAGAAGCGGTCAAGGAAGATATCACTAAGGATACGGAAGTGGCCATCATCGGCGCTGGTGGTGCAGGTCTTTCCGCAGCAGTTTCCGCACACCAGAACGGAGCGAAGGTCATCGTCATCGAGAAGATGCCGAATGTAGGTGGAAATACCATCATCTCCGGTTCCGCCTATAACGCTGTGGATGAAAAGAGACAGGCGCCTCAGGGCATAGAAGACTCCATCGAGAAATTCTATACCCAGACCTATGAAGGCGGAGACAAGCAGGGAGACCCTGAACTGGTCCGAGTGCTTGTAGAAAATGCCTACCCCACCATCGAGTGGCTGGAATCCTTAGGGATGGAATTCAAGGATACTGTATTCACCGTCCTCGGTGCACTATGGCCAAGATCCCATAAGCCACTGGAACCACTGGGTACCGGATACGTAAATACCTACATGAACTACATCAATGAACATTCCGATGAAATCGAAATTCTTACAGAAACCGAAGCCAAGGAGCTCGTGGTATCAGAAGATGGACGGGTCACCGGATTCATCGCAGAAGGCAAGAACGGAAAAGTGACCGTGAACGCCAGCAAGGGTGTCATCGTTGCCACTGGAGGATTCGGAGCCAATGTTGAAATGAGAGACCAGCACAATACCATCTGGCCTGCCCTTACAAACATCAAGACCACCAATCACAAGGGTGCCACCGGAGACGGAATCGTCATGGCGGAAAAGATCAATGCATCCGTCGTGCAGATGGAGAACATTCAGCTTCTTCCCATGGGAGACCCCGAAACAGGAAGCCTTTCCGGTAACATCGAGCAGGGCGTTGAGAACAGAATCTTCGTGAACGCCGACGGAAACAGATTTGTTGACGAAGGAGAAAGAAGAGACGTCATGACCAATGCCCTGATGGAGCAGGAAGATTCCATGATGTGGGTCATCGTGGACCAGCATTCCTATCCCACTGGAGATACCGTCAATAACTTCAATGAAAGCATAGACTCTCTGGTGAAGCAAGGCAGAGCATTCAAAGCCGATACATTGGAAGAACTGGCGCAGCAGATCGGTGTTTCACCTGAAAATCTGGTGAAATCCGTAGAAGCCTTCAATGCAGCTGTGGATGGTGCAACCGACGAATTCGGCAGAACACTGTTCATGCACAAAATCGATACTGCTCCATTTTATGCTGGAAAGCGTGTTCCTACAGTACATCACACCATGGGTGGCATCAAGATCACGCCTGAAACAAGAGTCGTAGATGTCAATGGCGTAGTGATCCCTGGCCTCTTCGCCGCAGGCGAAGTCACAGGAGGAATCCACGGTGCCAACAGACTGGGTGGCAATGCCCTCACCGACGTGAACACCTTTGGTCGAATCGCCGGAGCCCAGGCAGCAAAAGAAAACTGATTAAGCCCTTTCCATTATTAACTACAGGAAAGAGGTCCCTATGCCGCACTGGCATCTGGACCTCTTTTTCATTTCATGAGTTCTCTTTTTTCTTACTTGCTCATTTCCCGGGATTTGTCGATGCAGGCATCCACTGCTGAAATCACCGCGTGGCGCAGTCCCTTCTCTTCCAGCACTGATACCGCCTCAATGGTGGTTCCTCCTGGAGAGGTGACCATATCCTTCAGCATGCCTGGATGAAGGCCTGTTTCAAGGACCATCTTCGCCGCACCCAGAACCGCCTGAGCCGAGATCTCATAAGCCTCTTTTCTCGGCAGCCCGTTCTTCACGGCAGCATCGGCCATGGCCTCGATGAACATGTAGACATAGGCAGGGGAAGATCCGCTGATGCCCGTGATCACATCCATATGCTTTTCTTCAATGAGACTGACCTTGCCGATGGTGCTGAGCATGGCGATAACGTTTTCCTTCTCCATATCATCCAGCTGCGCAGATGCCGTCATGGCAATGAGCCCTTCCTTCACAGCCACAGGAGTGTTGGGCATGATTTTCACCATCTTCGCTTCTCTTCCAAGGTAGGTCTCCATCTTCAGAAGGGTCACCCCAGCGGCCATACCGATGAGGATGGTCCCTTCTCTGATATCTTCTTTCACCTCTTTGAGTACCGTCTCGTACAGATGAGGCTTCACAGCGAGGAAGAGATAGTCCGAATGCGCTGCCACTTTTCTGTTGTCACGGGTCACTTCCGTCTGATAGAGGGCTCTGATTTCCTCCAGCGTCTCTTCTCTGGAGGTGGAGACCATGACCTTAGAGGCGGAAACCCATCCGGAATCCAGTATGCCTCTGAGGATGGCTTTCCCCATATTTCCGCAGCCGATGAATCCGACAGTTTTATGCATGGCTTTTCCTCCTTAGTATTTGTTTCTTTCCTTCATTTCTCTGGCCACATCTCTCTTATGGGCTTTTTCAAGCAGAGAATCACGCTTGTCGTAATTCTTCTTACCCTTCGCCACGGCGATGGCTATTTTCACTCTTCCGTTTTTCAGATACAGGGACAAAGGAATCAGGGTGAA
>RZYZ01000248.1 GCA_009930125.1 Clostridia bacterium
CCACCTGTGGACGCATCCTGATTGAACACGATGCCCAGTCCCGTTCCCAGAAGAAGAATTCCCAGAATGCTGGCCAGCATCAGATCATCGGTGATGTTCTCCGGTCTTATGATGTTCTCGATGATCCACATGATGATGGATAAGGAGAAGCTTGCATAGATGGTCTTGAAGCCGAATCCTCCGCCCAGTAGCCGGAAGGCCAGAAGGAACAAAATGACATTTAGTATGATGACATAGGTGGATACAGAAACCTGCGGTGTCACTGAATTCAGCACCAGTCCGATGCCCGATACCCCACCTGGAGCAATCTGATTCGGCACGAAAAACAGCTGTATGGCCAGGGCCACCAGAGCAGCCCCGAAGGTAATGAGTATATATTCTTTGTATTTTTTCATCTTTTCTCCTACACGTACTCTCTTCTTCCGATTTCTTCATTATTTTTCATATAGATTCTGGGCACTCTCTTGGAAACGGCACAGACCACCTCATAGGGGATGGTTCCCAGAATCCCTGCCATATCCTCTGCGGTGAAGGAAACGCCGTTTTCTTCTCCCATGAGCGTCACCACATCCAGCACCTTCACATCGGGCACTTCCGTCACATCCACCATGATATGGTCCATGCAGACGGAGCCCACCTGAGGACATGCGATTCCGTGAACGATGACCTTTGCTTTTCCGGAAAGCCCACGGAAGTAGCCATCGGCATAACCGATGGGAATCGTCGCAATCTTCGTCTCCTCCTGCTCTGTGATGAATTTGTGTCCGTAGCTGATGCCTGTTCCCTTGGGTACCGTCTTCAGCTGAATGATCTTTCCTCTGATGCTCATGACGGGTTTCAGAAGCAGATTCTCTTTTTTCACCTCATCGGAAGGATGATATCCGTAGAGGATGATGCCCGGCCGCACGCTTTCAAGATAGGTCTCTTCCATGTCTACGATGGCGGCGCTGTTTGCCACATGTTCATGCTGAAATTCGACCCCCGCCTCTTTCAGTCTTTTCAGTGCGGCATTGTATTTTTCAATCTGTATATAGGTGGTTTTCTTGTCTTTATAATCCGCGGATGCGAAATGCGTATAGATGCTGTTCAGCTCAATATGCTTCAGGCTTTTCATCCGTATGATTTCAGAAACGCCTTTCTCATCGGGCTGAAAGCCCACCCGTCCGATGCCGGTATCCAGGGAGATCAGCACCTTGGCGGTCTTGCCCAGTTCTGCCGCCACCTGGTCCAGCTTTTCCACGTCTTCATAGGATAGACAGTTCAGAATGATGTCCTCCTGAATGGCATCCGAATAATAAGCGGGAGGAGTGTAGCTTAAAACCATGATGGTTTCTCTGACTCCGCTTCTTCTCATCTCCAGCGCTTCCGTGATCACTGCCACACCAAAGGCTTCTGCACCAGCTTCCACCATGGTCTGTGCCACACAGGATGCCCCATGGCCATAGGCATCGGCCTTGACGATGGCTACGAGTCTGCTCCTGCCTACAAGCTTCTTGATGTTCCTGACGTTATATGCCAGATGATCGAGATTGATTTCTGCCCATAAGGGCCTCATTTTTTCGTTCATCATTGTCTTTGGAGCGCTCCCTTCTTCCTGTTTCCCATAACTTCTCAATTTTTGTCCATCTATTATCTTATCACAACCACATGGATGATTTCATCACTTTACCTGATATTTCATAATCAGGGGTCCACAGGGAGTTCATTTCAAAGGCTTGTACCTTTCTTTCGGAACTGGAGCTTTTTCATGTAGTAGGGGATGTTCTCGATGATTTCCGAAGCTTTCACGCTGTAGCGTTCCTTCGCCAGCTGGTCTCCGATGCATCCATGGATATAAGTGCCCAGCACCGCCGCTTCGAAAGGAGGAGTCCCCTGTCCGGATAACGAGGCGATGATGCCCGTCAGGGCATCTCCCATCCCACCCTGGGCCATGGCTGAAGAACCTGTGGAATTGATATACACTCTTTCTCCATCGGTGATCACCGTATGGTAACCCTTAAGAACCACAATGACGCCGTGCTCCTTGGCAAACCCCTTTGCTGTTTCTATGCGGTTCTCTTCAATCTCCTTCTTCGATTTTCCCGTAAGCCTGGCCATCTCTCCCGGATGGGGCGTAATGATCACATGGAAGCATAAAGGCTTCAGTATTTCGCATTTTCCTTCCAGCACATTGAGTCCGTCGGCATCGATGACCAGTGTGGACCCGGTCTTCTCCTCTTCCTGCAGCGTCTTGATGACGCGAAGAAGAAGCTTCAGGGTGTCCCGGGAGGCGCCCAGTCCTGGACCAAAGGCAACGATGTCCGCTTTCCGGACGCCTTCTTCCAGATTATTCTCATAGAGGCTCATGATCTCCGTCAACCTCGGCACCAGAATCCCCATGGTCTCATTATAGGAACAGATGGTCACAAGACCGGATCCAGTGGCCAGAGCGGCTTCCGCGCTCAGCATGGCGGCTCCGGTGAACCCTCTTGAACCCGCCACCACCAGGACTCTGCCGTAGTGGTTCTTATGACCAGTCACTTCCCGGTCCGGCAGAATCTTCATGACATCCTCTTCATCGGTGAGATATACAGAGCCTGCCAGCTCCTCTTTCAGTCTGTCCGGAATGCCGATCTTCTCCATCACAAGAATACCCGTGTAGGGAATGGCGCCGTAGGACAGCAGCCCTTTCTTCATGGCTTCGAAAGTGACTGTCTTTACGGCTTTCACCGCCAGAGGCATGGCCAGGCCGGAATCTGCCGACAAACCCGAAGGAACATCCACAGACAGTATCTTTTCGGAAAAATCATTCATGTATTCGATGACCTCTTTAAAAAGCGGCGAAATCTCCCTGCTGATACCTGTGCCAAGCAGGGCATCCACCACCAGGTCCGCATCTCTCAGTGCTTCAACGAAGGACCACAGGCTTTCGGCATCAGACACCACTTCAATGGGCACATCAGTCTTTCTTATGATATCGTAATAGACCTTCGCTTCCCCTTCCGGCTCCTTCCCGTCGGAAACATAAAACACATCCACTTCCTTATTCAGCTTCTGAAGCTTCCAGGCTAGGGCAAATCCATCTCCGCCGTTGTTGCCTGGACCACATACCAGAACGAAATAATGAAGAGACAAGTCCAGATGCCTCATCACTGCCATGGCTGCATTTTCCATGAGAAGGATCCCTGGAATCCCATATTCTGAAACGGCACGTCTGTCCATTTCTCTCATTGCTTTGACATCTGTTACATGCATCAGTTTTCCTCCTCGATGATGACCATGGCCACAGCCCTTTCCCGGTCATGGGAAATGGTCAGATGAACGCGAAAC
>RZYZ01000025.1 GCA_009930125.1 Clostridia bacterium
AATCGGCTGCCCTTCTCGATGATCTCTCCGAATCCTTCCAGATAGACCAGCACCTCTCCATCGATGAGAAAAGTGTAGGTCTCTTCAGGACCTGCTTGAAGGATCAGCCTGTCCCCTTCCACCTCATAGGATCCCATGGGCCGGTAGGACAGTGCCAGACCTCGACTGAACTGAAAGCCACCTTGATCATCAAGAATTACATAGATATAATTCTCAGCATTGCCATCCAGAAGATAGGTTCCGGTTTTCAGCTGGGACTTTCCCTGACATCCCGTGAAAACCGCAGCAACTGTAATGACCAGTAGAATCATCCATATTCTTCTCATGTCAAAGCCTCCCTTTCCTTCTTTCAGAAGACCCAGGACTCCATCCTAGAGCTGCTCCTCCTGATGACGGTCTTCCTGCCTGGACTTCTTCTCTTCCTCTCCGTTTCCATGGAAGTAGGTATAAATACTTTCCGCTGTCTGTCTGTCGATGGACGGCGTTTCCTGCAGCATCTCTACCGATGCCTCTCTTATGGCATCAATGGACCCGAATTTAAGCATCAGATTCTTTCTTCTGGTGGCACCGACTCTCGGAATGTCCTCCAGGATGGAATGCAGAGTCTTCTTGTCACGCAGGGTTCTGTGATAGGTGATGGCGAAGCGATGCACTTCATCCTGGATCTTCGTCAGAAGATTGCGCGCTTCCTTCATCTCTCTCAGACCATATTCCCGATTCATGTAGATGATGCCGCGGGTGCGATGATAATCATCCTTCACAAGCCCCATGACCGGAATCTCGATATCCAGTTCCCTGAGCACTTCAAGGGCGATGTTCACCTGTCCTTTTCCCCCATCCATGATGATGAGATCCGGGAAGATCGAGAATTTTCCACCGGTGTAATCCAGCTTTCTTTCCTGGATTTCTCTGACTTCACTCAGCCCTCTCTGGAATCTCCTGGTGAGAATCTCTCGCATGGAGTCATAATCATTGGCTCCTGTCACGGTTCTGATCTTGAATCTCCTGTAGTCGCTTCGCTTGAACCTGTTCTTTTCATAGACCACCATGGTCCCCACAGAATCCACGCCCTGAATGTTGGAAATATCGAAGGCTTCGATTCTTTCCGGCAGGTCGTCCAGCTCGAGGGTCGATGCCAGCTGACTGAGTGCCAGGCTGCTGGTTTCATACTCGCTGAGGATCTTCTGCTTGAACTGATCGATGGTGGCTTTGGCATTGCTTTCTGCCAGTCCCAGCATATTGAGCTTGTCTCCCCGCTTCGGGGTGTGAAGGGCAACGCTCTTTCCCCTTCTCATGGTGAGCCAGTCCACAAGGACCTGGTCATTCACTTCCGCTCTGCTGTAGATGGTCTTCGGTACAAAGGCGGTACCGCTGTAGTAGCTCTTGATGAAATCCGTCAGGATCTTCTCCTCTTCTTCCTGGGCAAAGCCTTTGAGAATGTAGTGTTCTCTTCCTGTGAGTTTTCCATCTCTGACATTGAAGACCTGAACAGACACATCCTCCTCATCCTTATGGATGCCGATGTAGTCCTCATCATCCAGTCTTCTTGTGAACACCTTCTGCTTCTGCAGGGTCTTGTCGATGGCGAAGAGCTTATCTCTCAGGTGCGCCGCCCGTTCAAAATCCAGCGCTTCGGATGCTTCCAGCATCTCCTCCTTCAGAGACTTTCTGATCTTCACATCCCTTCCTTCCAGAAGGTTTATGATGTCTTCAATCATGAGGCCGTATTCCGCTTTGGAGATATACCCTGCACAGGGCGCCTTGCAGAGTCCCAGATGATAATTGAGGCAGGGCTTTGTAGGCTCTCCGAATTCCAGTATGACTCTTCTACAGGTTCGGATGGGATAGATCTTCTTGATGGTGTCCAGGGTCTCATGGACCGCATTCACGTCCGTATAGGGACCGAAATATCTGTTTCCGTCCCTGGCATAGGTTCTCGTCATATAGACTCTCGGGAAGTCCTCATTGGTGGTGATCTTGATGAACGGAAAATGCTTGTCATCCTTCAGCAGCACATTGTATCTGGGACTGTGCTTCTTGATGAGATTCATCTCAAGAATCAGCGCTTCCATTTCACTGTCTGTGATGATGTACTCGAATTCCGCCACCTTGCTGACCATGACCCTGGTCTTCTCCGAGTGGTTCTTCGTATTCTGGAAGTAGGACTTCACTCTTTTTTTCAGATTCTTGGCTTTACCCACATAGATAATTTCACCCAAGCTGTTTTTCATCAGATATACACCCGGGTTATCCGGGAGTATACTGAGCTGATATTCTAAATCAAACACATTATCACCTGTTCTCCGTGTACCATTTCATCAGTTCTCCTGCAATGGCAGCCGCTTTTCCGCTGCCGGACCCTCCATCGAGGACGATGACCGCGATGGCGATTTCCGGATCCTCAAAGGGCGCATACCCTGTAAACCAGGAATTTTCCACATCGATGTATTCACCGCTGGTCGTCTGGAATCTGTCCTGGGCCGTGCCCGTCTTTCCCCCTCCACGGATGGAGGAGATGACTTTCATATTATCATTTTTCGATGCATCCACATTGTTCTTCATATAGGCTTTCACCGTCTGGGCTGTATCCACATCCGCCACAGTATTGTAGAGGACAGGCTCGTAGCGGTCCTTTGTGGTTCCATCGTATTTCAGAACGGAATTCACAAGTCTCGGCTCCATGAGCATGCCGTCGTTGGCGATGGCTGCCGTGACCATGACCATCTGCAGCGGATTCCCCTCTACATCTCCCTGGCCGATGCCCGTCAGGGCAAGAAGTCCGTCGTCGCTTCTCCCGTAGGCTGTGTAGGAGCCGCTGACGAAGTTGACCCCCGTCACATCCAGATTTTCATTGAAACCGAACCTTTCAGCCACCTCTTTCATCTTCTCTCCGCCCAGCTCAATGGCAAGGCCGCCGAAGACCACATTGGAGGATACCTCAAAGGCCTTCTTCAGGCTGATGTTTCCATATCTGTTGTCATTCACATTGGGGATACCGTTTCCTGCATTGACTTCCAGAAAACCGTCATCCTCGAAAATCCGCTCTTCCACACCCTCAATCTCCTCCAGCGCCGCAAGGAGCGTGATGATCTTGAAGGTGGAACCCGGTGCATAGGTCCCTCTGGAAGCACGATTCACAAACACACCTTCATCGTAGCCTTTTTCATTGAGCTCTGCATAGATCTCTTCCAGTCTGTTGGGATCATAGCTGGGCCGGTTGACCATGGCCAGAATCTCTCCAGTTTTCGGATTCAGCGCCACCACGGAGCCAGAGGCCCCCAGTTCATCGCCCAGAAGCTCATAGGCTTTTCTCTGAAGCTCTCCATCCAGCGTCGTCACCACATTGTTTCCGAGCTTTGTTCTGTTGATGATGGAACCGGGGTCTCTGAACACCTCAAAGAAATTTTCTCTGGTTATATTGATTTCATATTCGTCCGTCACAAGGGTTTTATCCATGTAGCTCTCCAGGCTTGTCACGGTGCCCTTGGTCACATACCCTAAAGTCTGCGCAAAGGCTTCACCACCCTGATAGATTCTTTTCTGACTGTCGTTCTCCTGCCGCTGGCTGTAGGACAGAACTGTTCCGTTTCTGTCGTAGATGGTCCCACGGAGTACTCTGTTTCGCTCTACAGCGCTTCTCACATTCCCTGGTTTCGCCGCAATCTCCTCCGCCATGGTGGCCTGGAAATAGAGCATGTATCCCATGATTCCGACGAAAAGCAGAAGGATCACACCGGAGATGATTTTTATGTTCTTGTTCAGTGCATTTTTTCTTACTTCTTCACGCATCCGCTACGCCTCCTCCGAAATCTTCTGTATGATACCCAGGCTGAAGAAAACCGTCAGCATGGAAGTGCCGCCATAACTGATCAGGGGCAGTGTGATTCCTGTCAGCGGAATCATGTTGAGCACGCCACCGATGATGACGATGACCTGCATGGCAATCATCACCGAAAACCCTACCGCCAGGAGTGAGGTGAAGGTCGATCTGGCCTTCAGGGCACTCCTGATGTTTCTGTAGAACAGCAGGAAGTAGATGATGAGAATCCCGAAGGAAAAGACCATCCCCAGTTCCTCCACAATGACTGCGAAGATATAATCCGACTCTCTCACAGGAATATATTCCGGAGAACCGTTGCCGAGGCCCTGTCCGAAGAGACCTCCAGACGCCATGGCATAGAGTCCCTGAACAATCTGGTAGCTCTCATTGGCCGCATACTCCCAGGGCTTCAGCCAGATCATCACTCTTCTTCTGATGTGGGGAAAGAGCGCGTAGCTCATCAGCGCCCCCAGAGCGCCCACCCCGAAGGATGCCAGGAGATACTTCACTTTCGATGTGGCCGCAAAAATCATGGCGATGGCTATGAAGGAGAAGATCATGGCGGAACCGAGATCTCTCTGGAGCACCATGAAACCGATGGAAACCAGCACGATGATTCCCGGTTCCAGAAGGGACTTCAACGTGGAGAAATTCTTCAGGCTGCTGGCCAGATAGAACACGAAGAAGATTTTTCCAAACTCCGAGGGCTGGAAGGAGATGAATCCGAGATCCACCCAGTTCTTCGCGCCGAACCTTGTCTCTCCTATGAAGGTGGCCATGGCCATGAAGACCACCGTACCCACCAGATACAGATACTTCAGCTTCGCAAAGCGCTTCAGGTCCGGCAGGATGATCACCAGAGCGATATACACGCTCATACCGATGATGAACCATAGCACCTGTCTGATGGCGATATCCGGATTCAGCCTGTACAGCACTGCGATGCCGATGACCGGCAGCACGGACATGAAGGTCACTAGGAACTTGTCCCCGCTGGAAAAGAACTTGTTCACCACAAAATGGGCATAGGCAATGAGCACACACATGACCGCAGCCATGATCAGCGCACCGATGTCAAATACCGGCTGAAAGACCGCAATGTTGAAAAACATGGCAAAGGTCAACAGAAATATGGGGATAAGCATTCTGATTTTTGCATCTTTCATAAGATCCTCCTATGACACTTTCACTTTGAGCTTCAGATTTCCCACTCGGATCATGTCGTCTTTCTTGAGGTACGTCTTCATCTCCAGTCTGTCTCCGTTCAGAAGCGTTCCGTTGGTGGACTTGTTGTCTTCTATGACATAACGCCCTTCGTGGGGAAAGATTCTGAAGTGGTAGCCCGAAGCATAGGGGTCCGTCAGCACCACCGTGTTGTCGTTTTTCCTGCCGAAAGTCGTTTCTTCGGAAATGGACATGGTTGCTCCCTTGCGGAGATTCCTGTTCTCACCGATTTCAAGCACCGTCAGTTTCAGGATGTTCTCCCTTTCCTCCTGCGGTGCGCTCATGTCTTTGGACATGAGGATCAGCGAGCGGATGATGATGAAGAATAATATGATGACGAAAAAGCCTGTGAAAGCTAGACTGATGATACGCTGAATATCCATGATTCCCTCCCGATACAATAAGATTGATACCATTCTACCCTGAAAAGATTAATATTATTTGAATTCCATCTTAATCTGTCCAAGGCACCTGTTTCCCTCTGCTGACTTGAATCAGCCTATTTCTCTAATTTTATACCAAAAACCGCGTAACACCAAAGAAATCTCTCGGATTATGGTGAAGCTCCGCTGGGATCTACCTGATAAACCAAAGATCCTGGCGGAGCATATTCCTTATTTGAGCATTTTTCTCAGATACTGTCCTGTGTAGGACGCCTCGTGTTCTGCCACTTCTTCCGGTGTGCCTGTGACAAGAACGGTTCCGCCCTTGTCTCCGCCTTCCGGTCCCAGATCGATGATATGGTCCGCGCACTTGATGATATCCAGGTTATGTTCGATGACGATGACACTATTCCCTTGGGAAACCAGTCTCTGCAGAATCTCATTGAGTCTTTTCACATCGTCTGTATGAAGACCCGTGGTGGGCTCATCCAGAATGTAGAGCGTCTGCCCGGTGCTCACTTTAGACAGTTCGAAGGCCAGCTTGATACGCTGGGCTTCTCCGCCGGAGAGCTGCGTGGAGGGCTGTCCCATCTTCACATAGCCCATGCCCACATCCATGAGGGTCTTGATCTTTCTGTGGATCCGAGGCAGATTCTCAAAGAATTTGGATGCCTCTTCCACGGTCATATTGAGCACATCAGAGATGTTCTTTCCTTTGTATTTCACTTCCAGCGTCTCCCGGTTGTATCGCTTGCCCTTGCAGACTTCGCAGGGTACGTAGACATCAGAGAGAAACTGCATCTCGATTTTGATGATTCCATCTCCGGAGCAGGCTTCGCAGCGTCCTCCCTTCACATTGAAGGAGAATCTGCCTGGCTTGTAGCCTCTCGCTTTGGCTTCCGGCGTGTTCGCATAGAGCTCCCGGATCCGGTCGAAGACACCTGTGTAGGTGGCAGGATTGGACCTTGGCGTTCTTCCGATGGGGCTCTGATCGATGTCGATGATCTTATCGATGTTTTCGATGCCTGTGACATCCTCATGTCTTCCTGGAAGGATCCTAGCCTTGTTCACTTTTCTATGAACAGCCTTGTATAGAATCTCGTTGACCAGCGTGGATTTTCCAGAACCCGATACGCCCGTCACCGCCACAAGCTCCCTCAGCGGGAAATCCACGGTGATGTCCTTCAGATTGTTTTCCCTGGCCCCCTTCACGGTGATGTAGGTGCCATCTCCTTCTCTTCTCTTTTCAGGAACGTCGATCTTCATTTCTCCTGTGAGATACTGCGCTGTGATGCTCTTTCTGGACCGCATGACCTGCTTCACGGTGCCTTTGGCCACCACTTCTCCGCCATGTTCTCCGGCGCCAGGACCGATATCCACCACATAATCCGCATTTCTTATGGTATCCTCATCATGTTCCACTACAATCAACGTGTTTCCGTTGTCTCTGAGGGCTTTCAGCGTTTCTATGAGCTTATCGTTGTCTCGCTGATGCAGTCCGATGGAAGGTTCATCCAGAATATAGAGAACCCCCATGAGACTGGACCCGATCTGGGTGGCCAGTCTGATTCTCTGAGCTTCTCCACCGGACAGGGTGCCCGCATTACGGGCCAGATTGAGATAATCCAGTCCCACATTCATCAGGAAGCTGAGTCTGGCATGAACTTCATTGATGATCTGCTCGCCGATGACCACTTCCCGCTCAGTAGGTTTATAGCTTTCTATGAATTTCAGGGCTTCCTCGATGGAAAGGGTGGTGAATTCATAGATGTTCTTTCCAGCCAGGGTCACCGAAAGCACTTCCGGCTTCAGTCTAGCCCCGTTACAGGTGGGGCAGGGGTTGCTGCTCATGAACTGCTCGATTTCACCCTTGATGTAATCAGAACCACTCTCCAGATAACGTCTCTTCAGGTTGTTGATTTCCCCTTCATAGGCATAGTTGTACTCTCCTCTGGAATAGTTCTTGGTATAGAACACCTTGAGCTTGACCCCTCTGGTTCCATAGAGAAGAATGTCCACGATGTTGTCGGGCAGATCCTCGATGGGTGTATTGAGATCGAATTTATACTTCTTCGATAATGCCTGAAGGATTCCATAGGTCCAGGAATCCTCTTTCAGTCTTCCATTCCCCCAGGAAGCGATGGCCCCGTCCAGAATGCTCTTCTTTCTGTCGGGAATGACCAGGTCCTCATCGATCTCCAGAAGGGTACCCAGACCGTCGCAGTGTTCGCATTTTCCGTAGGGCGCGTTGAAGGAGAAGAGCCTTGGCTCCAGCTCTTCAATGCCGATGTTGTGATCCGGACAGGCGAACTTTTCCGAGAACTTCAGGTCCTCTCCGTCGATGATGCTGACGATGACATTCCCTTCTCCAAGCTTCAGCGCCTGCTCTATGGATTCAGACAGCCTTCCTTTGATGTCTTCGCGGATCACAAGTCGGTCGATGACCGCCTCGATGTCATGCTTCAGCGTCTTCTTGAGATTCACTTCCTCCTCGGAGATGTCGATGATGGTGCCATCGATTCTCGCTCTTACATACCCGGCCTTCTTGATGGTTTCCAGCACCTTCTCATGTTCACCCTTCTTCCCCTTGATCATGGGCGCAAGAATCTGCACTCTGGTTCTTTCAGGAAGCTCCAGAATCTTATCCACCATCTGGTCCACGCTCTGAGAGGAAATCTCCTTGCCGCATACAGGGCAGTGCGGTACGCCCAGCCTTGCATAGAGCAGTCTCAGATAGTCATAGATTTCCGTGACGGTACCCACAGTGGATCTGGGGTTCTTGGATGTGGTCTTCTGGTCGATGGCGATGGACGGGCTGAGCCCTTCTATGGATTCCACATCCGGCTTGTCCATCTGACCTAGAAACTGTCTGGCATAGGAAGACAGAGATTCCACATAGCGTCTCTGCCCTTCCGCATAAAGCGTGTCAAAAGCCAGCGATGACTTTCCTGAACCGGACAATCCTGTAAACACCACAAGCTTGTCTCGTGGTATCTCCAGGCTGATATTCTTGAGATTATTGACTTTTGCACCTTTTATTACTATATTCTTCATTTTCTCTCCATTTATACTGACTAACCCTGTCTGTTCCGGATCAGTTCTTTTTTCAGTTTAGCGATTTCATCACGAATGTAGGCAGCCTTCTCGAATTCCAGTTCCTTGGATGCCTTGTACATGTCCAGCTCCAGTTTCTTTATGGTCTTTTCAAGATTTTCCTTGTTGTATTTCACAGCCTCGTCCAGGGACTCGAATTCCGTGATCTCATCCACCATCTGAGTGATCTCCAGTACGCTTCGGATGTCCTTCTTGATGGTGGTCGGTGTGATGTTGTGTTCTCTGTTGTATTCTTCCTGAATCTTTCTTCTACGGGCAGTCTCGGACATGGCACGGTCCATGGAACCTGTAATCCGGTCCGCATAGAGAATGACCTTGCTTTCACTGTTTCGGGCTGCACGTCCGATGGTCTGGATGAGAGAGGTCTCTGACCTCAGAAATCCTTCCTTGTCCGCATCCAGAATGGCCACCAGGGCAACCTCCGGAATATCCAGTCCTTCTCTGAGGAGATTGATGCCCACCAGCACATCCACTTCACCCAGTCTCAGATCCCGGATGATTCGCATGCGTTCCATGGTGTCGATGTCCGAGTGCATGTAGGTGACCTTCACCCGGAGCTCCTTGAAGTACTTGGTGAGATCTTCCGCCATGCGCTTCGTCAGTGTGGTGATGAGTACGCGATACCCTCTTTCCACCGTCTTGATGATTTCCCCGTAAAGATCGTCGATCTGACCCTTCACAGGTCTGATGATCACTTCCGGATCCATGAGCCCTGTGGGCCTGATCACCTGTTCTGCGACCACAGTGGAATGCTCCTTCTCATATTTCGAAGGAGTCGCTGAAACAAAGAGCACCTGATTGATCTTCTCCTCGAATTCCTCGAACTTCAGGGGCCGGTTGTCAAACGCGGAAGGCAGCCTGAACCCGTATTCCACCAGATTCTCTTTTCTGGAACGGTCTCCGGCATACATGGCTCTGACCTGGGGCAGCGTCACATGGGACTCGTCGATGAAAAGCAGAAAGTCATCCGGGAAGTAGTCTATGAGGGTCTTGGGTGGTGTATGAGGCGCTCTTCCATCCAGAATCCTGGAGTAGTTTTCGATACCGGAGCAGTAGCCCATCTCCATCATCATTTCGATGTCGAAGTTGGTTCGCTGCCGTAATCTCTGCGCTTCCAAAAGCTTGTCCTGGCTATTCAGCTCCTTGATTCTCACTTCCAGTTCCGCTTCGATCTCCTTGATGGCTCGCTGGAGATTGTCGTAGGACGTGGCAAAGTGAGAGGCCGGAAACAGGACGATATGAGAAAGTTCATGAATGATTTCCCCTGTGAGCACATCAAACTCTCTGATTCTCTCGATTTCATCACCGAAGAATTCCACACGGATTCCCTTGGCAGATTCATTGGCCGGAATCACATCGAGAATATCTCCGCGGACCCGAAAGGATCCTCTGGAAAAATCGATATCGTTGCGTTCGTACTGAATCTCGATGAGCTTGCGAATCACATCATCCCTGTCCTTGATCATGCCAGGTCTCAGGGAGATGGAAAGGTCTCTGTACTCATCCGGATTACCCAGACCGTAGATACAGGAAACCGAAGCCACAATGATGACATCTCTTCTTTCAAATAAAGCGGATGTGGCGCTGTGCCTCAGTTTGTCAATCTCCTCATTGATCGATGAATCTTTTTCTATATAGGTGTCCGTCTGGGCCACATAAGCCTCCGGCTGATAGTAGTCATAGTAGGAAACAAAGTATTCCACGGCGCTGTCGGGAAAGAACTCTCTGAATTCCGAGGTCAGCTGCGCTGCCAGGGTCTTGTTGTGGGCCAGGACCAAAGTCGGTCTCTGGGTTATTTCAATGATATTGGCCATGGTGAAGGTCTTACCTGAACCGGTGACCCCGAGAAGCGTCTGTCCTCTGTTTCCGCTTTCTATGGATTTCACCAGTGTGTTGATGGCATCAGGCTGATCTCCTGTCGGTTTGAATTTCGATGCGATCTTGAAGGTTCCCTCCATTTTCATCACCCCTTCCGTTATTCCTTATCTATTATACTCTTTCACACTTAATAAGTACATACGTTCATTTATTATTAACAGACCTTTTAAGTCTATGCATTCTCTTTATCCGGCAATGCCAGAGCATCCGAAGGCGGTACGATGATGATGCCCGTACTGGTCTCCTTGGCGATGGTGAATTTCACCATCTTTTCCACCTTCTTAAGATCCTCTACCAGAAGATGCACCCCACGTTCATAATGGAGCGTCCCCATGAAAGCCATGAGGGATTTGTACGTCGGGTCTTCCGTTCCATTGAGGGAAAGAATTCTGTCGCCGGAACGAAGACCGGACCTGTATGCAGGTGTGTTCTCTCTGACCTCAAGGACCATGATCTGATCCTGATCCGAGGTGAAAAAGGCCTTTCTTCTGCTTTCGATGATCCTATAGGCCATCTTCTCGGCATATACCAGCAGTGGAACCAGAATGATCAGAAGATACACCGATTCCAGATCGTAGCTGACAAGAACAGATCCCGCAAGAATCAGCGACCCGGCAAGGATCTTCAGTCCGCAGAGGATCACAATGGCCTGCTTCTTGCTGAAACTCATCACCGTTTCCTGAACATGGAACAGATGAAACAGGGTCAGATAGAAAACCGATGCGCCCAGGATGGTCCCGGAAGCGGTATTGAATCCCACCGCTGCCGGCAGCAGATAGATCTTGTCTACTTTGAATCCGCCGCGGATCACTCCGTTTCTCGAGAAAAGCACCGGAAGAAACCCATGTTTCTGGTCAAGGAGCAGCATCAGTCCATGGACGATATAGAGGAGTCCAAGGAAAAGGTAGAGATTCACAAAGTCCAGAATCGGAATCACATCCTGATTCAGAAGATACCCCGCAAGAAACACCGCCATGATGTTTACCCCGATATTGACATAGCCAGAAAATCTTGTAACCGCAAACACGGTCAGAAGAAATATGATCTGCACCTCCATATAGGAGTTGAAAGCAATATTAAAAACACCAGCCATGACGCTGATGGCAAAGCCTCCCGCAATTCCGTAAATCATCTGATATAAAGTTAAAACTAGGGGAGAGTCTTCACTATCCCCTAGTATTATTCTTCTTACATTCGCTTCCTTTGCATTCCTCATATAGAATACAATCAGCAGAATCAGCATGATCAGAATTTGCGGTGAAGCGAATATACTGAAATATCCTTTAAGAATCTCCACAAACATCCTTCATCCTCTTTTCTTACTGCATCTTCTCTCTCAAGACTTCCACAGCTTTCTGTAATTGTGTGTCGTTTTCCTCGGTCAGCGGCATTTCCGCATCTTCCGGTATTTCCACCTCTATATCCGGTGCAATTCCTTCTCCATGGATGTTGATTCCATCTGGAGAATAGTAGGATGATACGGTGACTTTCACCGCTTCTCCGTCTCCCACCTGATAAACCATCTGCACGATTCCCTTGCCGAAGGATTGCTGTCCCACCAGGGTAGCTGCCTCATAGTCCTTCAGTGCGCCGGAAACCACTTCGGAAGCCGATGCGCTGCCGCCATCGATGAGCACCACAAGAGGTGCACCAATGAAACTTCCGCCATAGGATCTGTACTCCTTTTTCTGGTCGTATTTATCCAGTGTGTACAGAATGGTCTTGTCTTTTTCCACAAACAGGGAGGCCACATCCACCGCTTCATCCAGGAATCCGCCGGGATTTCCTCGAAGATCCAGGATATACCCTTTGGCACCCTGGTCTCTCAGCTCTTCCATGGCTTCTCTCACCTGTTCTGCAGTGTTGTTGCTGAACTGAAGCATGGTCACATGGGCGATGTCCTCTTCCAGCATTTCAGACTCCACATTCACGATGGTGATGCTGGCTCTTACAATGGTGATATCCTGCTCTTCGCCGTTTCTCATGATGGTCAGGGTCACAGGTTTCCCCTCTTCGCCCTTGATCACGGATACAGCCTTGTCCAGTTCTGTGCCTGTATATTCGACGCCTTCCACCTTGGTGATGAAATCACCTGAACGAAGTCCGGCTTTGAAAGCAGGAGATCCTTCAAAAGGTGTGATGACTACAATTCTATCTTCCTTGATTCCTACAATGACACCGATGCCGACATAATTGCCGTCTCCGTCATCATTGAATTCTTTGTATTCTTCGGCATTGAAGAATACCGTATAGGGGTCTCCTACGGAATTGACCATTCCTTTGATGGCCCCTTCCACAAGAGCATCCTGATCGATGTCCTGATAATACTGACTGTTGATGACATCTCTGACTTCATAAAGTTTGTCGAAGGACGAATCCCCGACCACGGGTGTTCCATTGTCTATGATATCCTCACTGTTCAGAGAACCGTATACGGTTCCCAGAAAGAACGCACCTGTTCCTATGATCAGTATCAGAATAAAAGTTACTATTTTTCCGGTACGTTTATTGCTTCTGTCCTCATACAATGTAATCACCCTCCTAGCTCATTATACATCCAGGAATCTCTTCAGTGCAATAAAACTTCCCAGTGCTCCGATGACGAGCCCTGTGACGCCGAACTGCCAGGAGAAATTCTGCAGGACATACTGTGGAGTGACTAGTTCCGCATAGAACATGCTCTGGGTCACATCCGCATAAATCACTCTGTAAGCGGAATAGACAACGCCAAATGCGATGATTCCTCCCACAAGTCCCATAATCATCCCTTCTATGATGAAAGGCCAGCGGATGAACCAGTCTGTGGCACCCACGAACTTCATGATTCCGATTTCTCTTCTTCTTGAGTATACCGTAAGTTTGATGGTATTGGAAATCAGGAACAGGGAAACCAGCACCAGAATGATGAAGATGACAACACCCATGCTTCGGATGAGTCTGGCAAGGCCGATGATCTTCTCGACGGTTTCTCTTTCATTTCCCACATCTTCCACACCTCTTACCCCCGTAAGAGCGTCTTCCACTCTCATGGCGGCTTCCGGCTCCTCCAGGCTGATCACGAAGGAGTTTGGCAGTGGATTTCTGTCTTCCGAGAACCCTGTAAGAATGGAATTGTCTTCTCCCAGTCGTTCCTTGAAGTTTTCAAAGGCTTCTTCCTTCGTCTCGTAATAGACTTCCTTGACCCCTTCCACGGCGTTTATGATGGTTTCCACATTGCTCTGCTCCGTGGTGGTGATTCCGTCAGCGAGATAGGCTTTGATCTCCACTTTGGATTCCACCGATTCCACACCCATATTGATGGTCTGTGCCACCAGCAGGAACACCCCGAATATGAACAGAGTTGCGGAAACGGTCACGATACTTGCCAGTGTTATGGTCTTATTTCTCTTGAGGCTTTTCAGGGCATCAAGGGTAAACATCTTAATTTTCTGCATTGAATTCATACCTGCCCTTCTTTTCGTCTCTTACAATCTGACCCTTTTCCAGGGCGATTACTCTTCGTTTGCTGGAATCCACGATATCCTTGGCATGGGTAGCCATGAGTATGGTTGTTCCGGCTTTGTTGATGTCCATGAGCAGTCTCATGATATCCTTGGCCGTTTCCGGATCCAGATTCCCTGTTGGTTCGTCTGCAATCAGAAGGGTCGGATTGTTGGCGATGGCTCTGGCAAGAGATACTCTCTGCTGCTCTCCACCGGACAGTTCACTTGGAAAACTACTGGAACGGTCAGACAGGCCTACCAGTGCAAGGACCATGGGGACCCTTCTTCGGATCTCCTTAGGCGTCGCATCGATGACGCGCATGGCAAAAGCCACATTCTCATACACATTCAGTGTAGGAATGAGTCTGTAATCCTGGAACACCATACCGATCTTTCTTCTGTAGTAAGGGACATCCTTTTTGGTGACACCCTTCAGGTTCTTGTTCCCGACGATGACTTCTCCACTGGTGGGTTCCACTTCCTTGAGAAGCATCTTCACGAAGGTGGATTTACCGGCTCCGCTGGCACCGACCAGAAAGACGAACTCTCCGGAATCGATTCTGACACTGATGTTATCCAGTGCCATGACTTTATTGTCATATTTTTTCGTGACATTCTTAAACTCTATCATATTACATCTCCCAATGTTCAAATTCCTTATGCTCCTGAAATTGATATTTTCAGTGCTTTTATCTGTTGAAGCGCTATACGTTTCGCATGGATTCTTTCGCATCCTCACGAGTACTAATTATGTCATAATAATGTAAAGATTTTATGAAGAAACCATGTCTTTGGATATCACTTCCACGCGATTACAGCTTGATGTCCATAAACCCTTCTCCAAGAACCTCATGGACTTCATTGACGGAGATGAACGCCTTGGGATCGATCTCCTTGATGTAGCTTCTAAGCCTGATGTATTCACGCCTGCTGAGGATCACATAGAGGATCTGAATGTCCTCCGAGGTGTATCCGCCATACCCATTAAGCACCGTGCAGGACTTATCCAGCTCCTCGATGATGAATTTGATGATCTGTTCCTCTCTCTTGCTGATGATCATCAGTTCCTTGGACGTATTGAATCCATCGATGAGCCGGTCTATGAGCGTGCCATTGGCCACAATGCAGAGGAGCGCATACAGACCTGCCGTGATGCCGAAGGTGGCAAGGCCTGTCATGCCGATGACGAAATCCACCGCCAGGAGGGATTTTCCGATTTCCACATGGAAATATTTATTCAGGATTTTCGCGAGAATATCCGTTCCTCCGGTCGAAGCGCCATAGTTGAACACCATGGCCATGCCGGTCCGGGCGCCGGCCTGCAGATTGATGGCCGAG
>RZYZ01000249.1 GCA_009930125.1 Clostridia bacterium
ATGATTTCAAGAAATCCCTTGAAGGCGTTCATGGTGAATACGAAATTGCATTTCGGATCTTGATGGTATGCAGCTACAATTTTCTCATCTTTTGTGAGCCAGGAGAATTTATTCTTCTCATCCTGGAAATTCTTGTTGAAGCCATTGAAGAAGATGGAATTGAACATTGTGCTTCGATGCTTCTCACCTCTCACGGCGGAGATGGATTTAGCAAGGGTGATGCCGGGGGTGACGCCTGGATTGGTACCACCGGTTCCACTGATGAGGATTCCGGAGAGGCTTCTACCGAATCTCATGAGATATTTTCGCAGAACAAATGAACCCATACTGTGTCCCAGTATGAAATGAGGCAGGTCAGGATAGCGCTCAGACAGAAGATCGGTCATGGTCTTCAGATCCTTGACCAGTGTCAGGTCCGTTGCATCCTCTGAGAAATAGCCCAGGTCTTCCAGAGTGCGGATGCTTCTGCCGTGCCCCGCATGGTCATGACCGGCGACCAGCACACCTTCTCTGGAAAGATACTTGATGAATCCCTCGTACCTTTCGATGTATTCACACATCCCATGGGTGATCTGAAGCACAAAGCGAACAGGTTTCTTGGGCGTATAGACATAGTAGTGAATATCAAAGAGACCGTTGCTGCTGGGGAAGGTTTCCATTGTTTTGTTATAACTCAAAATTATCACGCTCCAACTTCCTTATTAGTTCCATTATAAGGAAGGAACGGAAGTTAGACAAATGATTTTGAAGATTTCGTCATTTGTCTGAGGCTGTTTGGGTGAAGGTATGGTAAAATCAGAGTATGATTAGTTCAATCTTGGGGGATGAGTATGAAAAAAATTGCAATCATTGTATCTGTTCTGTTATTATCCGTAGGGTTATCAGCCTGTGGCAAAGAAGAAGTGCCGGAGGAACCCATTGAGACACCGGTGGAGACGCCAGCTGAAGAAGAACCTGAAGAAGAACCAGTGGAAGAACCGGTGGAAGAGCCGGAAGTGCTGGAAAAGCATCACTACGACGCACCGCAGCCGGGGCTGTCTCCACTGACGGGTCTTCCCTATGAGGGAGACGGTAAAGTCATCATGGTTCAGATCGAGAACACGGAAGCTGCAAGGCCTCACAGCGGTCTGGCGGAAGCGGGTCTGATTTATGAGATGGAAGTGGAAAGCACCATCACAAGGCTCACGGCCTTTTTCCATGGAAGTTATCCGGAAAAGGTAGGACCCGTAAGAAGCGCGAGAAAGCAGCATATGTTTTTGTGGAGCGAATGGAATTATCTGTATGTGTTCTATGGTGGTTCCACACCAGAGGGACAGAACATCTACAACTGGATGCGTGACCTTGACATCACGGCCAGAAGAGTGGATGGAATGAGAGATACCATCGGATTCTCCAGATCAGCGGATAGAAAAGCGCCGCATAATGCCTACACGAATCTTAACACGATCATGTCAGAGGCCTATGACTTTGAACCTTATGATCGAACGCTGTACTATGCCGATGGGGCCGGAGCAGAGGGAGAGCGTGCGGTGAAGGTATCACTTTCCTACAGAAGCGACAACAAGGTCACTTATGAGTACGATGAGGAGAGAGCGGAATATCTTCGCTTCATCAACGGAGCACCTATGATGGATAAGGAGTCCGATCAGCAGATTGCGGTGAAGAACATCATTATCCAGCATACCAATCACTATCATGTGACGGGAACGGTGTATACCAATATGGATCTCATCGGTACGGGAGACGCGGAGTATTTCATTGATGGCGTCATGAAGAAGGGAACCTGGGAAAGAAGGGATGAAGGAGCCATGACCCGATATTTTGATGAAGAGGGCAATGAGATTCCATTCGAACCCGGAAAGACCTTCATTCAGATCATGAGAAACGACAGTGAAGTGCATTTCGAGTAGAGAGAACAGTTGGTCCACTCTTTGTAATAAAAATCCTTATGGAAAGAAGAGAGGCCTGAAACATCGTAGTGTGTTTCAGGCCTCTGCTTATTCTTAAGGGTGGGCTTCAAGTACCGCTTTCCATCAGAGATCGTTTGTATTGAAGGTATCACCATGTTCCAGATCACCATACTGGAACCCTCTCTTAAACCATCTCATGCGCTGCTCTGATGTACCATGGGTGAAGGTGTCAGGAATCACGTATCCCTGAGACTGCTTCTGGAGACGGTCGTCTCCAATGGCATTGGCTGCATTGATGGCTTCTTCCAGATCCCCTTCTTCCAGATAGCCTCTGCCATGCACATAGTGGGCAAAGACACCTGCCAGATAATCCGCCTGAAGTTCCAGACGAACGAGATAGGTATTGTATTCCGTTTCACTGACTCTGCCGCGAAGATCCTGAACCTGCTGAGAAATGCCAAGGAGCGTCTGCACATGGTGGCCTACTTCATGAGCCACCACATAGGCCATGGCGAAATCTCCCGGTGCGCCGAACCGCTGACTCAGCTGCTGGTAGAATTCAAGATCGATATACACTTTCTGATCCGCCGGGCAGTAGAAAGGACCGGTGGATGAACCTGCCACGCCGCAGGCGGACTGGACACTGTCATTAAAGAGAACCAGCGTCGGTTTCTGATAGGTTCTGCCGTTCTCTCTGAAGATCTCAGTCCAGACATCCTCCGTATCCGCTAAAACCACAGACACGAATTCTGCCAGTTCGTCTTCCTGCTGGGTACTTTCATAAGGCGCCTGGGTACCGGGGTTCACGACACCGGAGTTGGGGTTGAGAAAAGATCCGATGTCTCCACCAAGCAGAGCGATGATGATGATAATGATGATTCCAAATCCACCACCCATGATGCTTTTTCCGCCGATACCTCCACCCATTCCGGATCTTGAGCTGCCTCTTCGATCTTCTACGTTCGAGCTGCTTCTTCTACCTTTCCATTTCATATCGATATCTCTCCTATGCTATGATTTTTACACACACAGTCTTACTGAGTTTCTGCTTCTGATTAATCTAATTATACCATTTTCCGGCAGTGAATGATTTTGACAATCAGTGAATTGAGCGCCTGATCATGAAGAATATATGAACAGGGTGTGCCTGTTATTCATGGCGTTCGGAGATTCACGGTACTTTGCAAAGGAATTATTAAGACTAATGGTATAGTATGAATGCCACAGCTACTTGATGAATGAAAAGGTTTCAGACAAGATATAGCGGGTAGATATTATGGAAATGTTAAATCTCATGAAACGGGTTGACATTCGAGAATTTCCGCTCAGAAAGT
>RZYZ01000026.1 GCA_009930125.1 Clostridia bacterium
ACAACAATACAAAACCAATAAAAACCTCGCAAATTTCTTTGTTTGCAAGGCTTTTCATTGAATATATACTGTTTCAACTGTCAAAGTCGGGATTATAACGTAACCGGTAACGGAATTAAAGCACGAAAAAATACAGCCCGAAGGCTGTAGTGTGAAAATGTTTATGCGGCTTTTTTCAGAAAAGTGTTCATGTCCATGGATAGATAATGACTTTCGCCGCTTTTTCCATCCGATTCAAATCCAATGTGTTCAAACATGAACAGAGATCTTTTATTCATGGGCTTTATTTTCGCTTCTATTTTCTCATAACGAAGAGAGAAGAACGCTTCACTTAAGGCTTTTTTCAATGCCGTCTTGCCATAGCCTTGACCCCAGAGTTCCTTGTCTCCGATGGTAATCACGATTTCGTGGCCTTTTCTTTTGGGAACAAATTTGACATACCCTATGGATTCACCATGAAGACAGATCAGATAGAACAAACCGCGCTGATTGAAGATCTGATTGTAAATGGGCAGATTCGATGTATTCACCATATGTCTGATCTGGTTACTGATCTGATCCTCTTCATTGAGATAAGCAATGATCTCATGGTCTTCCAGCCAATCGGCAATCTTAAGGGCATCCTCGGTAAAGATATCCTGTCGAAGTGTAATCATTTCAAACTCCTTGTACATACAATATTTTCAGTCATGTATGAAAAACCTTCAAACTGAACAGTTCTTTGTATTCTAATATGAAAATGGATCCATTTCAAAGGAGTTACTCCAGAGCAGAACCGTTTAGCATGTTTTATCTCGTTTTTTCTATAGTTCCCTCTGTTTTGTTCATCTAAACAATATTAAATGATATCATATTAACATAAAGCTAAATAAAAATTGATAAAATGAGTTTCTATGAAAATATATGAAATATCTTAATGAAATCTGAATTTAACCACTACTTATTTGGCAAACCGTGAATAGAGGCTGGAAGGGGAGTTTTGTTTGCTCAAAGAGAATCATGAAATTGAAAACGGCCTGGTACATCGTACCAGACCGATTCACTATGGCAGGGATACTAGGATTCGAACCTAGACTTACGGTTTTGGAGACCGTTGCTCTACCATTGAACTATACCCCTAAAAGCTTGCGTAGCCTTAAGTTGGCTACGTTGTCTATTCTATCATCCATGCGGATTGATGTCAACAATTTGTAAATAAATTCTTTGAAAGTGAAAAACAGGTAATAGGATCTATTTTACACTCTGCTTCTCTGTCTGGTTAAGCTCTGCATACTTCATGGAGCGGATCACAAACAGGATGCTCTTTGGATGTACCGGACTTGAAACGTTCTCAGCTAATTGATTGAAGTAGGTTCACAAATGCCTTTCTTTAAGATATTATAAATGTAATGCAGTAATGCTGTAAACAGTCTTTTTGGAGGTGGTCAGGTGCTACATGAAATTCTGAAACTGAATAAGTATCCGAATGTATCGCTGGTCGGAGCAGGTGGTAAAACCACGCTCATCAATAAACTGACTGAATCTTTACGAAAAAAGAAGAAGATACTGGTTTCCAGCACCACCACGTTCATTAAGCCTGAGATCACCATGTATGATTTCATGGACTATGCTTATCATAAGGATTATGACCTTGGCAGCATCAATCGGCCCGGTATATACATCATCGGGAAAGGTAAGAATCTGGAGGATCTTGTTTTTGGTCTGAGTACAGAAGATATCGAAAATCTTGCAGATGGCTTTGACCACACAATCATCGAATGCGATTTCTCCAATGGAAGACCGCTGAAGGGATTCCGCGATCATGAGCCTAAGATTCCATCCACTACAGACATCACCATCGGAGTGCTTGATATTCAGTCCCTGGGACTCATGGTAAATGCCACGAACATTCATCATCTGGATAAGTATCTGGAACTCACCGGAAGCTCCATCGGTTCCCTTGTGACCATTGGTCATCTTGCTAAAATTGTGAATGATAAGATGGCACTTTTCAAAAATGCGGTTGGGAAAAAAGTGCTCTATATCAACAAAGTGGAAAAGGAAATGGATGAAGCTCTGGCTTTGAATCTGTTTGAAACCATAGATCTGTCAGATATTGACCTGGTCATTGAAGGAAGTTTAATAGAAGATCGTTATTTTGTCCTATATGAGAAGCAGTATTAACGGGGGAATCATCAGATGAAATACTTGATATTAAGTGATATACATTCAAATATTCAGGCATTTACAAAAGTGCTTGAGA
Source organism: Clostridia bacterium (assembly GCA_009930125.1). Taxonomy (GTDB): domain Bacteria; phylum Bacillota; class Clostridia; order Clostridiales; family Clostridiaceae; genus Proteiniclasticum. The sequence goes on from RZYZ01000026.1 coordinate 2,243, forward strand.
CAGAAAAATACGATAAGATTCTCTTTCTGGGAGATGTGATCGGATATGGCGCAGATCCTTATCTCTGCTATAAACGCTTCCTTGAGCTTGGTGGAGAGGGTGTTCTTGGAAATCATGAGTATGGCGTAATCAAACCCTTTACGCTGGTGAATTTCAGTGAAAATGCAAGACTTGGGGTCATGCATACCATCAAGAATCTGCCAAAGGAATATGTGGATCACATGAAAAAACTTCCTGAGATCATTCAGGTGGAGGATTTCGTTCTTTGTCATTCCATGCTGGGGCATCCACTGGAATTCCCTTATGTTTTTCCGGAAAACAAGGACTCCGTTTTTCTCCGTGAAAGTTTTGCCGCCATGAAGAAATTTGGTGCCAAAGTCATGTTTACAGGGCATACCCATAAACCCTGCATCTTCAAATACAAAAGCGATGAAACCATCGAAATGTACGATTCACAGAATGGAGACATCTATCTGGATGAAAATCTTTATATCATCAATGTCGGAAGTGTAGGGCAGTCCAGAAACAGCATACCCAAGGCACACTATATTCTTTATGACACCAACGAAAGAAAAGTGGCGTTCAGAGCTGTGGATTACAACATCAAGGAAGCTGCCAGAAGAATTGAGGATGCAGGACTTCCGGACTTTCTGGCGAAAAGACTCTTTCTGGGGATCTAAGCAGTGCCGAATGAAATATTGACATTCAATAATAATTTATGATACAATTTAATTGAATACAATAAGACATGAGGTAATATTATGATAGATGAATTAAAACTTGAAAATCAGCTTTGTTTTGCAGTATACGCATTCTCAAGAGAAATCACTAAAATATACAGACCCCTGCTGGAACCGTTGGGTTTGACTTACACACAGTATCTCGTTATGATCGTTCTTTGGGAAAAGGATGGTATTTCGCTGAAAGAACTGGGTGGTAAGTTAAGACTCGATTCCGGTACATTGACTCCGCTTCTCAAAAAACTGGAGAATGATGGAAACATTGAGAGAACCCGAGATAAAAGAGATGAACGTAATCTGATCATCTATCTCAGCGAAAAAGGGAAGACCCTCATGAAGGAAGCGGAAAAGGTGCCCCACAATATCGCGTGCAGTCTGCCGATGGATATTGACGGTGTGGTAGGGCTTCGTGAACAGCTGAAGCTTATTCTGGATCAGCTGGACAATCAGACGAAAGACAATATCATAGACGATAAAAAATAGGATAAGAAAGGAGCAGTGAAATTACTGCTCCTTTTTCATGCTATTTTTCAGGACTTGGATTCATCCGGTCCCATAATCGTTTCGGATCCTCTTCTAGAGAAGGTTTCATTCTCGTCAGAGGGGAGGGGAAAATTCGATGTGGTTTCCATCTCATCGCCGGAAACATCGTCTCCGATTTCATACAGGTTGAACTTGATCGTAAATGTGGAGCCTTTACCCACTGTGGAGGTGACATTGATGGTTCCTCCATTGAGCTTCACAAAGTTCTTCACAATGGTCAGGCCGATGCCGCTTCCCTCGATGACTTCTCTGGACTTATCCACTCGATAGAATCTTTCGAAAACATTCGGCAGATCTTCTTCAGGAATACCGATGCCGGTATCTTTGATTCGAATATAGCAGTACCTGTCATCTCTTGTGAGTCTGATGGTGATAGTACCATTTCGAGGAGTGAATTTGATGGCATTATGCAGGAGGTTTGTCACCACCTGATAGATGGAATGCTTGTCTGCAAGAATGAGGAAGTCCGAATTCTTCTGGAAAACATACTTCAGTCGGATGGATTTCTCCTTGGTCAGTCCCTGAAAGTTATGATAGATATCCTGCAGGACCTGCTTGATATCCATCACCACGATTTTCGCTACCATGCTCTCGGACTCGAACTGTTTCAGGATATTGAGATTATCCAGAAGCTTACCGAATCTCACAACCTCTGAATTCAGAGACTGCAGTCTTTCAGAGGTCGCTGGCAGGATTCCGTCAATGATCGCTTCAAGATTCGTCTGCAGTACATTAAGCGGATTCCGCAGTTCATGGGACACATCTGTAATCAGTCTTTTTCTTAGCATGTCCTGCCGATCCAGTTTTTCTCCCAGGGAGTTGATGCTGTTTCTTAAGGTTTCTATCTCCACCACATCAGCTTCTGAATTCTCTCGAGCGGAAAGATCTCCCATGGATAGACTGTAGGCGGTGTGGGAGATTTTTTCAATGGGATCGGAGAGTTGCCTTGCCACGAAGAGCGCAATGAGTATGATCAGAAATACGGCCAGAAATGCACTGATGAGTATACTCATGGTAATGGAATTGAGAAAATTCTCGTCTTCCTGAGAAATCACCAGAGGGGAGAACTGTCCAATGACAACATAGCCCACGATTCTGTTCTCGTATTTGATCGGATATTCATTGGGTACATACTGTTCCATACTGAATGAGGAATCCGGATTGATCTCTTTTTCCTTTTCCACAAGCTTCAGGGGATCCATTGCCCACATGACGCTTTTATCCCAGTTCAGAAGTGAGATGGTGAAAGCGGATGATTCCGCTTCTCTTTCCAGACTCTTGCCTGAAGTGATGGTCCACCTTTCGTCACGCAGATAATTATCTCTGAACGTATCAATGATTCTTTCATCTCTTTTGGTCTGATTGACCTGCAGGTAGTCGTTGAATCGGGCATTCAATGTCAGATTGATGACTACATAGGCGATCAGCAGAGATAAGAGGGCACTAAGGGATATGGCGATGGTGATCTTGTATTTAATTGATCTCAATTACTGTCCACCACCAAACTTATAGCCCAGCTTGAAAACTGTAATGATATAAGAAGGGTTTTTCGTATCTTCTTCGATCTTCTTTCGGATATTTTTGATGTGTACATCAATGGTACGATCCACCCCTTCAAAATCGGGACCCAGCACTCTGTCAATGAGTGTCTCTCTTGTAAGAACAATCCCGGGATTCGAGGAAAGGATGCTTAAAATATCGAATTCGATAGGGGTCAATGCCACTTCTTCATTCTTCAGCCTGACTTCTCTTTTATCATGGTCGATGATCAGTTCTCCGTTGTTGAAAGAAATGATATTGCCGCTTCCACCTTCATCTTTGATTCTTCTGAAGAGCGCATTCACTCTCGCTACGATTTCTCTTGGGGAGAAGGGTTTTACAAGATATTCATCTGCCCCCAGATCAAGACCTCTGATTCTTTCTTCCAAGCTGGACTTCGCTGTGAGCATGAAGATATAGGTGTTGGATTTGGATCGTATTCTCTTGCAGATTTCTTCTCCGGATATATCCGGAAGCATCAGGTCAAGAATAATCAGATCGAAATCAATCTCTTCTGCATACTCCAGTCCCTTATAGCCACGTTCTGCTGTGTAGACTTCATAACCTTCTTTTCTAAGATAGGCCGATATGGCTTCCAGTACGGATGGTTCATCTTCTATAATTAATATTTTATTGATGATAATCACCTCTTTTCTTATGTGATTATAACATTAGAAAAGAGTGGTTGGCAAAGATTTGCACGGTCTTACGCGAATGTTTAAGAATATTAAGATTAAAATATTCTGTAATATTTCTGTGAACGTAATTTCAATAAAAATACAGGCGTTTCTCTGGTATATATACTTGAATCCTGATGTAGGCTTATTTTATAAGTGTCCGTTCTGAAATAGCGGAATGCCTATGTTAACAATCGTTTCCGCTCTTCTAAATTCTTGAATGTTTTATCAATCCCTTTATACCTTCTTCATAAGTTAAACCTATAATTCAATCTGTAATAACTTTGTAATAAATGCAACGATATATTTGAATCCTTTGGAGGTCGAAATGAAGAGTATCAGAAAAAAGATGATTGCGGCAGTCCTTGCAACATCCTTACTTTACGGTGCAGGGATACCTGTCACAGCAACTCCACTAACGGAACAGCAGCAGATGGAACTGGATACGGTGAAAAGCGAATATGAATCAATCCTGAGAAAACTCGCTGAAATCGAATCAGAAATCGCCGGTATTGCAGATGAAATCACAGATATTTCAATCAAGATCGAGGATAACAATGAGAACATTGAACGCCTGGATGGAGAAATCAAGGTCAAAAATGCTGAAATCAATGAAACTCAGGTGAAACTCACCGAGAAGGAAACCGAGTACGGCGAAAGACTGAGAGCCATGTACAAACAGGGAAACACCAGCATCATAGATACTATCCTCAATTCAGAAAGTATCGCAGACTTCATTTCCCGTGCGGATGCAATCGTCAAACTGGCGAAGATCGACCGAGAACTGCTGGATGAAATTCAGGAAATCAAAGATCTCCTTGATCGGCAGAAAGCAGAACTGAGTGCATCAAGAGATGCAGTCGCTGCCTTGAAGGAAGAGAATCTGAAGAGTCTGGAAGAAGAAAAGGTCAAGAAAGCCGAAGCGGAAGTGCTTCTTGAGGAATTCGAGGAAGAAGAGAAGAAAATTCTAGGCAATCTGGCCATGGCTGAAATGTATTTCATCGGAGACAATGATGACATCATCAATGATTCCAACAGTAGTGATGCAGCTATACAAGGAGCCATTGCAAGTCTGAGAGCAGTACGTGAAAACATCGTTACAGACAGTACCGATGCAAAAGTGGTGGATCTCATTGAAAAAGGAAAGTCCATACTGAGACAAAGAGAAGCAGCAAGAGAAGCGGCAAGGATAGCGGCTGAGAGAGCAGAGGCTGAGAGAATCGCAGCAGCACAGAGAGCAGAAGAGGAACGTGCAGCCCAGGAATCACAGAACAGCGCAGGTTCATCAGGATCAAATGAAACGACATCAACACCAGCTCCAGCACCTGCACCAAAACCGACACCAGCACCAGCTCCATCCGTAAGCAGTGCTTCTGGACAAGCGGTTCTGGATTATGCGTACAGATTCTTAGGAACTCCTTATGTCTGGGGTGGAACCACACCTTCAGGATTTGACTGTTCCGGATTCACCCAGTATGTCTACAGGCATTTCGGCGTGAACCTTCCAAGAGTATCCCGTGCACAGGGATCCTACGGTACCAAGATATCCTATTCAAACCTGCAGGCAGGGGATCTGGTATTCTTCGGCTCAGGTGGGATATCCCATGTAGGAATCTACATCGGTGGCGGAAATATGATTCATTCCCCAAGACCAGGTAAAACTGTGGAGATTTCTTCCATGAGATACCATAATTTCATTACAGCAAGAAGAGTGCTGAACTAAGCACTTCACAGAGATCATTTGCAGATCCGAACCTGAGCTTTCAGGTTCGGATCTTTTCAATTCAGCTGAAAATTAACGCTATATTAATCTGTTTCTGGTATCTTTAAAACAGATTAATTGGCGATCTTAGGATCTCCGAGGAGGAAAAGTCATTGGATGTAATAAATGTTGTTAAGGATATCGTGCAGCTGACTGAAGAAGAAGTCAGAAAAATGAGCCCCATCAATATCATGCTGGTGGGGAAGACCGGCGTAGGGAAGAGCACGCTCATCAATCATATATTCAGGGAAAATCTCGCAGCAACGGGAATCGGAAAACCTGTGACGAAGCATCTGGAAAAAATCACAAAAGAAGGTGTGCCGATCACGCTCTATGACACAAAAGGACTTGAACTCAATCCTTCTGTTCAGACTCAGGTAAGAAAAGAGGTCTTTGATGAAATCAGAAGACTGAATCAGTTTGGGGAGGAGAAGGACAAGATCCATGTGGTGTGGTACTGTCTCAACACCGGCAGCAGCAGACTTGAATCCTTTGAAGAAGGATTCATCAGAGAGCTGTCCGAGATATTGCCTGTGGTTGTTGTACTCACGCAGAGTCTTCAGGAGGACAACGTGAGGGAGCTGTCCGAATATATCGATTCCTTAAGACTGAATATCAAAGGAATGGTTTCTGTCATCGCCAAACCCTATGCGATCAGCGGACACCATATCCCTGCCTTCGGACTGGAAGAACTGGTGAGCGTGACCTTCTCGCTGCTTCCCGAGAGTGCAGAACAGGCTTTTATCAATGCCCAGAAAGTGGATGTGATGAAAAAGGCGGAATACGCTAAAAAATGGGCCAAGGGATTCATCACGGAAACTTTCATGGTGGGCTTTACACCAGTCCCATTTGCGGATGCTCCGATTCTGGCTTCCAGCCAGATTGCCATGATCGCGAAAATCACAAGCATATTCGGCGTCTCCATGAACAAGGGCATGATTACGTCCATCGTATCCTCAGCTGCTGGGGTATCCGGCGCTGTCTTCACAGGGAGAACACTGGTTTCGAATCTTCTGAAATTGGTGCCCGGAGCAGGTACCCTGGTGGGCGGAATCATTTCCGGGAGCACAGCAGCGCTCATCACCACAGCACTCGCCTATGCCTACATCAATGTGATGATCAAAGTGGCCACTTCGGAATATCAGAACAAGCAGCTGGAAAACAGTGAGGTAATGGAAATGATGAAAAAGGAACTGCGTCATCAGATGGATGTGGTGAAAAAGGAAAAGAAGGACCAGTAGATTCAGGTTCCAGTGAATCATTGCATCTTGGTCTGAAAATAAAACTGGTATTTTCAGATGTTTTTCTATATACTGATAAAGTTATGGAAATCAATGGAAGAAAGATCGAGGTATGAAATGGCATTAACACCAGAAAATATACGTAAAATGAAAGAGCTCATTGAAGCGAAGAAAAACAGTGGAAATAAAAACACGACCAAGCAGAGACCTGAAAAAGTTCAGGGCGAAGCAAGAAGAAGCATCAAAAACAAAAAGACAGGCGGAGTTTTCGACAAATAAAAGAAATCCCCAGACGAATGCAGCGAAAGAGGCTGCGGAAGGTCTGGGGATTTTCCTGTTTCCGGTCAGAGAATCAGCTGATTGTCTTTATCTTCTATGGCCAGCTTCACCGTATCGATATGATTCATGTTCAATAATTCCAGCGCATAGTCATCCACTCTGTAATCATCCATATAATAGACCTTCGTGATGCCAGACTGAATGAGTGCCTTGGTGCAGTTGAGGCAAGGAAAATGCGTCACATAGATTTTGGAATTCTTCAGAGAGATTCCTTCTCTGGCACAGTAGGCGATGCAGTTGATCTCGGCATGTAGGGTTGCAATGCAGTGTCCATCTCTCATCACATGGCCCATATCGTCGCACTGAGGCGTTTTACTGCCTACACTGCCGTTATAGCCTGTGGCGATGATCCGGTTGTCCTGGTTGACGATAACGGCTCCCACATAGGCTCGGTCACAGGATGAACGCTCCGCAAGCACTCTTGCGATACTCATGAAGTATTCATTCCAGGGCTGGCGGATTCTTTTCGGTTTATTGCTTTTCACAATCTCATAACTCTTTTCACTCATGTTCATTCACCTCTTCTATATTCCATTTCCACATGGGGAATATCATCTTCCAGATAAGATTCTCTGCTGGTTCTCCTGAAGCCATGTCTTGCATAGAATTCCTGTGCATAACTCTGAGAAGAAAGCATGATGTGTGTTTCTCCCAGTTCTTCGGCACATCTTATAGACTCCTTCATGAGGATATCTCCATAGCCTTTCCCTCTATATTTCGGACTGGTGATGACACGTCCGATGGAAGCGGCAGGGTATTTGATGCCACTTCTGAATACTCTTGCATAGGCAGCAATATCGTCGCCCTCTAATATCTGAACATGGTAAGCTTTGTCATCATTTCCATCCAGATCCTGATAGAGACAGGTCTGTTCCAGAATGAACACTTCCACACGAAGCTGAATAATATCATAGAGCTCCTTCACGCTCAGCGCATCAAATGGTTTCACAACAACTTTCATACAGTACCTCCGTAATCCGATTCTGTCATCTTTTTTATTAATATATCATGTTTCATCAGGATTCAAAATGAAAATGTGAAAAAAGTCAGAGTATGGTAAAATGAAAGTATAATTATGAGGAGGTGCAGTATGGAAGAGAACCTGAAGAAAAAGTATGAAAAAGAGAAAGACAAACTCTCCACGAGACTGGGCTATCTGCAGAGAGTGCTGAAAGACTATAAAGTTCCTGTGATGATTGTTTTCGAGGGTGTACATGCCGCGGGGAAAGGAAGACTGTCCAACGAACTGCTCATAGCGCTGGATCCTCGATACACGAAATTCTACGCAACACACTCGCCTACGGAAAGTGAACTGAGAAGGCCCTTTCTCTGGCAGTACTTCAAGAATACACCCAGCAGTACCGCAGTGACGATTTTCTACAGAAGCTGGTACTCCCTGTATATCGCCATGAAGAACGGAACAGTGAAGAATGAGCGCTATAACGGAAACAAGATTCTTCTGGAGGAAATCAGAAAGTTTGAAAAAACCATGGTGGATAATGGAACAGAACTGCTTAAGTTCTATATCGAGATCGACAAGGATCTTCAGAAAGAGCACATCATGAGAATGTATGACAATCCACGGACCATGTGGAAGGCTCAGGAATATGATCGTGACAACGATGAAGAGTACAAAAAGGAAATGGAAGAGATTCTGGAAGAAGATGAAAAATCCTGGATCAGAGTGGAGTATGAAAACAGGTATAAATCCGTCATCGAAGTGCTGGAAATCGTGGTGGATAAACTGGAAAAGCGCGTGAAGGAAGAAAAGAAGAAAGCCGAAGCGGACAAGCCGGATAACGACGGTTTCTTCAACGGCAAATTCCCGAACATCCTGGAGAAGTATGAGGGGAAAGAGGATATAGACAAGGACGAATACAAAGACCGCCTCATAAGGCTTCAGAAGGAAATGCGAGATGTGCAGTATACCCTTTACGAAAAGAAGATTCCGTTGATTCTCGTCTATGAAGGATGGGATGCTGCAGGAAAGGGTGGAAATATCAAGAGAGTCGTGCAGCAGCTGGATCCCACAGGATACGAAATCAATACTACAGCTGCGCCATCTGACGTTGAAATCAAGCATCATTATCTCTGGCGGTTCTGGAACACTGTGCCCAAAACAGGACACATCAGCATCTATGATCGCTCCTGGTATGGAAGGGTGATGGTGGAAAGGGTGGAAGGCTTTGCCTTCAATGAGGATGTGAAGAGAGCCTATGATGAAATCAATGATTTCGAGAAATCCCTTGTGAATTTCGGTGCCATTGTCATCAAGTTCTTCATCCATATATCAAAGGAAGAGCAGCTGGAACGATTTGAAGCCAGACAGGAAGATGAGGACAAGGTCTGGAAAATCACAGAAGAAGACTGGCGAAATCGTGAGAAGTGGGATCTCTATCAGGAAGCCATCAACGATATGCTGGATAAGACTTCCACGGAAAATGCGCCCTGGTATGTCATCAACGGCAACAGTAAAAAGTTTGCCCGGATCAAGGCCATGGAAACCATTCTGGATACCTGCTACAAGGCATTCCTTGATAAGTAGTTAACAAACAATCCGTTAATAGAAAGGATTGTTTCTCATCAAAAAGATAAAAAAACGAAGTTATTCTATAAAAAAGACATTTGGAAACCTTTTCAGATGTCTTTTTTTCATAATGATTTCTCAGATTCACTAATAAATCCGTATGACATTTTAAGAATATTTATGAATATGAGAAATGTAATTGTGAATTTATGATTTCAGTTGATATTGATTTCATAATACGATTATAATAAAACATGTAATTTTCAGGGTTGTCAGAAACTTGCCAGGTTGTCTTCAGATAATCTAAGAGTTAACGATCTCTGAAGAAAAAAAGGGGGATTAATTATGGAACAAAACAGAGGTACTTGGTCGTCAAGATTCGGCTTCCTCATGGCTGCGGTAGGTTCTGCCGTGGGACTGGGAAATTTATGGAAATTTCCTTACCTTGCTGGTGAAAACGGTGGAGGAGCATTCGTACTCGTTTATATCGTACTTATTGTATTATTAGGTTTTACACTGATGCTTGCAGAAATGACCATCGGTAGACATGCGAATTCCGACGCCTACGGTTCCTACAACAAGATCAAGAAGGGTTGGGGATTCATCGGCGGATTCGGCGTACTGGCTGGATTTCTCATTCTTTCCTACTACTCCGTAGTAGGCGGATGGGTACTGAAATACATTGTCGCTTCCTTCACTGGAATCGGAGCAGACAAATCAGGGTATTTCTCCAACTTCATCTCATCACCTGTTGAACCAATCGTCTATCACCTGATCTTCATGGGACTTACAGCGGTGATTGTAATCCGAGGAATTTCAGGAGGTATCGAGAAAGCAGCAAAACTGCTTATGCCTGCACTGTTCGCACTCCTCGTTGTCACAGTCCTGAGATCTGTTACCCTGGATGGCGCGATGGAAGGGATCCGGTATTTCATCACACCTGATTTCTCCGAAATCACACTGAAAGTGGTCATTGCCGCACTGGGTCAGGTTTTCTTCTCACTGAGTCTGGGTATGGGTATCATGGTTACTTATGGTAGCTACCTGAGCAAAGACGAAGATCTGGAAAAGGATGCATTCCTTATTCCTTCACTGGACTCCCTTGTGGCGATCCTTGCAGGATTCGCACTTCTGCCCGCAGTGTTCGCATTCGGTTTCGAACCTGGTGAAGGCCCTGGGCTGATGTTCATCACACTGCCTGCCGTATTTGAGGAAATGCCTCTGGGCATGCTCTTCGGTGCACTGTTCTTCCTGCTGGTATTCTTTGCAGCGCTGTCATCCTCCATCTCCCTGATGGAAGTTACCGTTGCCTTTGGTATTGACCAGTTCAAATGGAGCAGAAAGACGTCGACCATCTTCTTCACAACACTGATGTTCATCATCGGAATCGGTGCATCCTTATCCATGGGTGCCTGGAGCGATTTACTGATTCCTTGGATTGACGGAAATTCCTACGGAATATTCGACTTCCTTGATGTATTCACATCCTATTATCTGCTGCCAGCTGGTGGTCTGCTTGGAGCAATCTTCATCGGATTCATCTGGGGCGTACCCAATGCTGTCAAGGAAATCAAGATGGGCAGTGCATTCAGAACAGAAAAACTATGGACGATTCTTATTAAATTTGTAGTCCCTGTGCTCGTGTTCATCATCCTTCTGTCCACAACAGGACTGCTGGATAAGATCATCGGATAAAAAAAAAGGCCTACTGTATACTCTAAAATATAGAAAGATATACCTCACAGAAAAGACTCCGGCTATCATGGATGCCGGAGTCTTTCGCATGAAAAAAGATGGCTAAGCAGCCATCTTTTTCAACCTGTTACACAAATCTTACATCCAGATTCATCTTGTAGAGATATCTGAACCGGGACAGGTAATTCTTCAATTCGTCTTTTTTGAAAATCGGATCGAGTTTCGTGTGCACTTCCATGATCATGGCTGTTTCCGTGAGTTCGATCTTCCGGATGGTGGTCTCATCGGAAACGCCGTGATTCAGCGCTTCTGCGATCTTGATGAGAATTCCAAGCATCTCGATGACTTTGATGTCTCTTGCGGAAAGAATTTTCTTGTTGAAGAACTCCTTCAGCAGATCGTTTGCCGAGAAAATAGAAGCGGAGGATGCCGCCATGAGAATCTGCTTCTGACTCAAGCCGTTGATGGGTGCATTGAGGATGCTGTAGAAGGTGTTTCTGTCTCTCTGGAAATAGTTGATGTTGGTGCCGATGTCAAAGAGATAGGTTGCCGTTTTCAGTACCTTCCCGTTCCCCAATAGCTGCGGATACTTTCTGCAGAGAGCGGAATACATGACGCGGACCAGTTTAAACAGATCCTTTCCTTCATATCCCTTGTACATATGGTTTTCAATGATGTTGTCGAGAGAAAACTCAAGCACATCATGAACTCTTTTGTTTCTGCCCAGAAGATGTTCAAAGAGCAGTCCGTCCCGGATGCCCGCATTGGACACGAAGAGTTTTCTGGAGTTCTGATATTTCATGAGAATGTTCAGCGTGGCCAGTGATCCGATGAAGATGTCTTCGCGGTCCCGGCTCAGTCCGTAGATTCGTTTGACGTTTCCGTCCAGATACTCCCGGACCAGGTCATAGACGGATTCCACATCCTTCTGCTCCATGCTGTAGTTGTGGGAGATGAACATGGCATTGTCTTTTCTGAAACGGTCGATTTTGCCTAGAGTTCGGATGGAACCTCCAATCCCTACGATGGGAAGTCCTCTTGCATTCTTAAGCCATGAAATGTTTCTGAAGGTCTGTTTCAGATAGTTGTGCAGGTTCTGCTCGTTTTTTCTGTTTCTTTTCAGATTGAATTTCTCCGTGAGCACAATGCTGCCGAAGGGGATGGATACGGATTCCTGCAGGATCTTATCCTGAATCAGAGCGATTTCAGTACTGCTGCCACCGATATCCACCATCAGGCAGTTCTCCAGATCAATGGTGTTGACGGTGGCGTAGTAATCGTAGAATGCTTCTTCTTCACCAGATAGAATCCGGATATCATTCCCAAGAGCTACCTTCGCCTGAGTCAGAAAATCTTCCTTGTTCTTGGCCTTTCGGATGGCTTCTGTGGCCACCGCAATCACATCGGTGACATCCTTGGAGTCCATATATTCTTTGAAGTACTGGAGTACTTTGATGCCGAAGTCGATTCTTCCTTTATTCAGATGTCCATCGATCATATTCTGTCCAAGCCTTGCTGACTGCCTGACCTGTCCGACTACTATGTAGTTTTTACCGTGTACTTCATAAATGACAAGTCTCATGGAGTTTGAGCCGATGTCTATGATTCCTACTCTCATTGCCGCTGCTACTCAAAATATGGACAAATATCCATATCGAGACTTTTACTGCTTCTTCCTGTATGCTTTCGCCTCAGTTTCCTGAGCTGCTACTCACAAGTTCCTGTACAGTCCACAGTCGTAAATTCCC
>RZYZ01000250.1 GCA_009930125.1 Clostridia bacterium
ACACGGTAGCACTGTAACGCTATTGTAGATGTGTACCGATGGCTAGTCGGGAATTTACGACTGTGGACTGTACAAGAACTTGTGAGTAGCAGCTCAGGAGACTGAGGCGAAAGCATACAGGAAGAAGCAGTAAAAGTCTCGATATGGATAGTTGTCCATATTTTGAGTAGCAGTTGAGTTTGTGGATTTAAAAGAACTGTTGAATGAAGAGCAATATATCGCGACCACTACCACCGAGGGGCCGCTTCTCATATTAGCCGGTGCAGGTTCAGGAAAGACCCGAGTGCTGACCCATAGAATCGCCTATATGATCCAGGAGAAGAGGGTCAGTCCCTATGAGATTCTGGCCATCACGTTCACCAACAAGGCTGCCGGTGAGATGAAGGAAAGAGTGAAGACCCTGGTGGGAGATACAGCAGAGTATATGTGGATCTCCACCTTCCACTCCAGCTGTGCGAAAATTCTGAGACGTGAAATCGAAGCCATCGGATACAAGAAGGATTTCACCATCTATGACAGCTATGACCAGAAGTCCCTCATGAAGCAGGTGACCAAGGAACTGAATATCGACGAAAAAGATCTGACGGACAAGGAGATCATCAGTCATATCTCCACGGCGAAGAATCTTCTGGAGACGCCGCTGGATTTCAAGAAGAAGAACGAGTACCATTTCAGGCTGAACAAGGTAGCCGACGCCTACATCCTCTATCAGAAGAAACTGAAGCAGAATAACGCCCTGGACTTTGACGACATCATCATGAAGACCGTGGAAGTCTTCGAGAAGTTCCCGGAGGTGCTGAAAAGATATCAGGAGAAGTTCCGATATGTTCTGGTGGATGAGTATCAGGATACGAATCATGCCCAGTACAGACTGGTGCAGCTTCTGACGAAAGACCACAAGAACATCTGCGTGGTAGGCGATGACGACCAGAGCATCTATCAGTTCAGAGGCGCCGATATCAGAAACATTCTCGATTTCGAGATGGATTATCCCCAGGCCAAAGTGGTGAAGCTGGAGAAGAACTACCGAAGTGTGGGCAATATCCTGGCAGCAGCCAATGCGGTGATCAAGAACAATACGGAAAGAAAAGAGAAGACCCTGAAGAAGACCAAGGATGAAGGGGGCAAGATCAAAGTCTACCGTGCCACGGATGATTTTGACGAGGCGAACTTCGTGGTCCGTGAAATGGAAAGACTCTACAGAGACGGAAGAAACTACAGGGAAATGGCCGTTTTATACAGAACCAACGCCCAGTCCAGAAAGTTCGAGGAAGCCCTCATGAGAGAAGGGGTGCCCTACAAGCTCATCGGAGGACTGAAGTTCTACGACCGTAAGGAAATCAAGGACATTCTGGCCTACCTGAAGATCATCAACAATCCCTTTGATGAGGTGAGCCTGAGAAGAATCATCAATGTGCCCAAGCGAAAGATCGGAAACACCACCGTGGAGAAGCTGCAGGCCAACGCCAATGCCCAGGAGGAAAGTCTTTTCGACACCATTATGGAAGTGGAGGAATACGGCATTCTATCAGCAGGAGCCCTTTCCGCGGTACGCGGTTTCCGTGACATGGTGCTGGCATTCAATGAAAAGCAGCTGGATCTGAAGCTTTCGGAGCTGGTGGACCATATTCTGAAGGAAACAGGTTATCTCAAGGAGCTTCGGGAATCCAAAAGCCCGGAGGACATCTCCCGTGTGGAGAATCTGGAGGAATTCGTCAATGTGGTCTTGGAATATGAGATGAAGACGGAAGAGCCCTCCCTTGCAGACTTTCTGGAGACGGTGGTGCTGGTGGCGGACATCGACAACTACGATGAAGACGCGGACAGCGTGACACTGATGACGCTGCACAGCGCCAAGGGACTGGAGTTTCCGGTGGTCTTCATGGTGGGTATGGAGAACGGACTGTTTCCAGGTTCCTCCTCCTTCAATGACCCCAAGGAAATGGAAGAATCCAGAAGGGTCGCCTATGTGGGCATCACAAGAGCCATGGAAGAGCTCTACCTGACCTATGCCGAGAGTCGTATGGTCTATGGCAGAATCGTAAACTATCCCGCATCAGATTTTCTGCTGGATATCCCATCAGCCCTGAAGGAGTATCTCAATGACGAGAAGAAGGCCTACAGGAAGAATGTGAATCCCCATACCATCAAGTACAAGGACAAGAATCTCAAGTACACGGATTACAATGTGGAGAAAGCCCTGGAGGATGCCGCAAGGATTCTGGATGTGCCGGGCCACAAGGCCATAGGACCGGAGGATCTCATACCCGGTGCCAAAGTGAAGCATCCGAAATTCGGTGTGGGCACCATCATCAGCACCCAGGATGCCAAGGGGGATGTGAAGCTCACCATCGCCTTCGACAACATGGGCATCAAGCATCTGATGCTGAGCCTGGCGCCCCTGGAGCTGGCTTAAGAGCACTGCGGCCGGATTGAATATTTTATAAGGAGACGGCTGCTGCGCAGCCGGAGGATTCGTATGGAAGAGAAAAGAAGAGAAATAGAGAAGCTGGTAGAGGAGCTGAACACCTATGCCAGAGAATATTACACCTATGATAATCCCAGTATTTCCGACAAGGAGTATGATGCGCTCTATGACAGGCTGGTGGCCCTTGAAAAGGAAACGGGCTATGTGCTTTCCTATTCACCCACCCAGAGAGTAGGGGACGAGGCACTGGCTTCCTTTGTGAAGCACAGACACAAAGCCAGGCTCTGGAGCCTGGACAAGGCCCAGGACCTGACGGAGCTCAGCGCCTGGCACAAGAGAAATCTGGAGTTTGTGGAGAAGTATAACAGTGATCATCCGGAAAAGCTCCCAGAACTCAAGTACATCGTCACGAGAAAATTCGACGGTCTCACGGTGAATGCCACCTATGACGAAAACGGCATCCTTGTGACCGCAGCCACCCGAGGCAACGGAACCGTGGGTGAGGAAGTGAGCGCTCAGGTGAAGACCATCGGGTCTGTTCCCCTTCGCATCAGTTCTGAAGATGTCCTTGAAATCCATGGAGAGGCCATGATGACCAAGGAAGCCTTCAGAAAATACAACGAGAAGGCGGATACGCCCCTGAAGAATACAAGAAACGGCGCTGCGGGAGCCCTTCGGAACCTGAACCTTGCCGAGACCAGAAGAAGAAACCTCACGGTGTTCTTCTACGACATCGGCTACAAGGAAGGGCAGCCCTTCCAGACC
>RZYZ01000251.1 GCA_009930125.1 Clostridia bacterium
ACGAAATACGGAATAAAGCCGCGATTTGACTGCACTCCAAAGTGACAACTTCATCAAATGTTGAGATTTGCCGCATAAATGAGAATAGGGGCGTATAAGGGAGCATATATGATATGGTTTAGTCTGAGAAAGTATCACCAATCTATGAAATGGTATACATTATTTGACGAAACAAGATTAGTATCATATAATTAATAACTGGAATATTGTTATATTATATAAGTTTAGGGCTTTATATATCATCAAGGCTCTTTTTTATTTCACTGTAATAAATATCGAAAAAAGGTAGGTGGTCAAATGAAGAAAATTGAAGTAAGAGATCTGACAAAGATCTTCGGCAAACACCCCAAGCAGGGCGTTCGTCTGCTGAAGGAAGGAAAGTCCAAAGATGAAATTCTTAAAGATACCGGCATGACCGTCGGGGTCAATAGAGTATCCTTTGATGTGGAAGCGGGAGAAGTCTTCGTCATCATGGGACTGTCAGGAAGTGGTAAATCTACGCTGATCCGTCTGGTGAACAGACTCATCGAGCCTAGTAACGGTACCATTCTCATCGACGGAGAGGATATCTCCAAGATGGACAAGAAACAGCTCATGGAAACAAGAAGAAAGAAGCTGGGCATGGTGTTCCAGAATTTCGGACTCTTTCCCCACAGAACCATACAGGAAAACACCGGGTATGGACTGGAAGTCCAGAAGAAGGACAAAAGCGTCATTGCGGAGAAATCCAGAAAGGCGCTGGAACTGGTTGGCCTGAAAGGCTATGAAGACCAGTATCCCAATCAGCTCTCCGGTGGTATGCAGCAGAGAGTCGGCCTTGCAAGAGCATTGGCCAACGACCCGGATATCCTTCTCATGGATGAGGCGTTTTCCGCACTGGATCCGCTCATCCGAAAAGGAATGCAGGATGAACTCCTGGACCTGCAGCAGAAAATGCAGAAGACCATCCTTTTCATCACCCATGATCTAGATGAAGCACTGAAGATCGGAGACCGGATTGCCCTCATGAAAGATGGGGTCATCGTTCAGATCGGAACGCCCGAGGAAATCATGACAAATCCTGCAGATGACTATGTGGAGAAGTTCGTGGAAGACGTGGACAGATCCAAGGTATTCACAGCAGGAAACGTCATGATCCGTCCTGAAACCATCCAGCTTGGCAAAGCAGGACCCAGAGTTGCGCTGCAGAGAATGAAGCAGGCGGGCATCTCCAGTGTCTACGTGACAAAAAACACCAACGAGCTCTATGGCATCGTCACAGCGGAAGCTGCAGCGGAGGCCATCAAAAACGGAGTGAAGGATCTGAATGAGATTGTAGATACGAATGTGCCTACCGTTTCACAGGATGTGGCCCTCATCGATCTCTTCGATAAGATCCACAATACACAGATCCCCATGGCGGTCACAGAGGATGGCGTCCTCAAGGGAATCATCGTCAGAGGCGCAGTTCTAGCAGCATTATCCAGAAACGAGGTGAAATCAGATGAATAACATACCACAGATTCCATTAGTGGAATGGACCGATACCATGGTCAGTTACCTGAGGCAGAATGCCCAGTGGATCTTTGAACCCATCAGTGAGTTTCTGGATACCTTCGTGGGTTATATCAGCGACGCACTGCTGTTTCTCCCACCATGGGTACTGATTCTTGTTCTGGTGGGCCTCACAGTCTATTTCACGAAGAAGATATGGGGACTGCCCGTATTCATTCTTTTCGGACTGCTTCTCATCTGGAACCTGGATTTCTGGGAAGGCACCATGATGACCCTGTCTCTGATTCTGGCGGCAAGTCTTGTGGCCATTGTCATCGGGATTCCCGTTGGCATCTGGATGGCGAAGAATTCCACCGTGGAAAGCATCGTGAAGCCGATTCTCGACTTCATGCAGACCATGCCGGCCTTTGTCTATCTGATTCCGGCCGTGTCGTTCTTCGGCATCGGAATGGTCCCAGGCATCATCGCCTCGGTGATCTTCGCCATGCCACCGGTGGTCAGGCTTACAAACCTGGGCATCCGGGAAGTGTCTAAAGAACTCATTGAAGCAGCGGACGCCTTCGGTTCCACCGGAGCCCAGAAGCTCTTCAAGGTGCAGATTCCACTGGCCAAGAACACCATCATGCAGGGCGTGAACCAGACCATCATGCTGGCACTGTCCATGGTGGTCATCGCTTCCATGATCGGAGCGGAGGGTCTTGGAACAGAAGTCTACAGAGCCATCGGTAGAAACCAGGCAGGAATGGGCTTTGCGTCCGGACTTGCCATCGTTATCCTAGCGATCATTCTGGATCGACTGATCCAGGCTATGAACCGCAGGAAGCACTAGGTTTGAAGTAACCTGTCATCAGGCAGGTTTTCACATACACAAGGAGGAATTAATCATATGTTAAACAAGAAGTACAAGAAACTCATCACAGCATCCATAGCAGCCATGGCGATTTTCGTCGCAGGGTGTTCAGGAGCCGCAGAAGGGGAAGACCCTGCATCAGGAGAGACTTCTCTTGGCGAGCAGCTGGACTACACCATCACAGGAATCGATGCCGGTGCCGGTGTCGTAAGGTCTGCTGAAGAAGCTGTGGAAGCCTACGGCCTTGAGTACACGGTTCAGACCAGTTCAGGTGCAGCCATGACACAGGCGCTGTCTGATGCCATCGCCAATGAAGAACCCATCATCGTGACCGGATGGAATCCCCACTGGAAGTTCTCGAAGTTTGATCTGAAGTATCTGGAAGATCCTAAGGGAGCCTTCGGAGAAGCAGAAAACATCAACACCATCGCAAGACTGGGACTGGAAGAAGATATGCCAGAAGCCTATCAGGTTCTGGATAACTTCTACTGGGAAGGTGCTGACATGGAAGCCGTCATGGTGGAAATCAATGAAGGTGGAGCACCGGATGAAGTTGCAAGAGAATGGGTGGACAACAATGAGGAAAAAGTATCCGCATGGACAGAAGGCGTAAGCACTGTTTCCGGACAGGAAATCAATCTGGCCTATGTGGCATGGGATACAGAGATCGCATCCACCAATGTCATCGGAACTGTTTTAGGAGACCTTGGTTATGATGTGACACTGACTCAGGTGGAAAACGGACCTATGTGGGAAGCGGTAGCTTCTGCGAAGACAGATGCCATCGTGGCAGCATGGCTTCCTGGAACCCATGGAGACCACTATGAGAAGTTTGAAGC
>RZYZ01000252.1 GCA_009930125.1 Clostridia bacterium
CACCACCTTTTCCGTTTATTTTATCATCTATATTTCTTGTTTCGATTCATCCTATATCATCTTATTATACTAAAACATCCCAGCATAAGGCTAGGATGTGTTCATATTTTGTTAACATTATTCATTTTTTGTTTTTATTTCTTTTCCATACGATGGAGTTTCATGAGAAATTCCTTGAATTCCTGATGTACCGGTGTCCTGAAAATCATGTATCCCTTATGAGGCGTGTCGAAACCAAGCGTTGCCGCATGAAGAAGCTGTCCTTTTACCGTTTCCTTCTTATGCCCATATACATAGTCTCCCACCAGCGGATGATGCACAGAAGCCATATGCACTCTGATCTGATGGGTTCTTCCTGTCTCCAGTTTAGCCCTGATCAGCGTGAAACCCTGATATCTTCTGATGACATCATAATGGGTCACTGCACGCTTTCCATCCTCAACGATGGCCATCTTCATCCTGTCTTTTCTGGAACGACCTAAAGGTGCATCGATGGTGCCATGGTCTGTTTTCACATTGCCATGAACCAGGGCAAGATACTCCCTTTTCATGGAATGGTCCTTCAGCTGGGCTGAAAGATATCCATGGGCAAAATCATTCTTCGCCACCACCAGAATGCCTGTCGTGTCCTTGTCAATACGGTGAACGATGCCCGGTCTTAAAATCCCGTTGATTCCGGACAGGTCCTTCACATGATAAAGAAGCGCATTCACCAGGGTATCATGATAATTCCCCTGGGCGGGATGCACCACCATACCCTTCTCCTTATTGACCACCACCAGATCTTCATCCTCATAAAGAATATCAATGGGAATATCCTTGGCGCTCACTTCCAGTTCTTCCAGTTCAGGAAGCTCCAGTAGGATTCTCTCATCCTCCTGCACCTTGTAGGAGGACTTTCTGATTCTTTCTTCCACCGTGATGCGTTCTTTCTCTATGAGTTTCTGGATGTAGGATCTGGAAAGATCCGGGAGTTTCTCGGTGAGATAGACATCCAGTCTCCGGCCTGCATCTTCTGATTCCACGATATACTGCAGTTCTTCCACGCTAATCCACTTCCTTCAGAATATAGATTACAAGAAGTCCCGTACCAATGGTGATGCATATGTCGGCCACATTGAAGGAAGGAAAATAATAGACGTCCTTCCAGTGCCAGGATATGAAATCCACCACAAATCCGAATCTCACACGGTCAATGAGATTCCCCACCGCACCTGTAAGTATCAGGCCTGTACTTGCGGTCAGAAGCCAGGTCTTCTTCTTTGCTTTGTAGTAGTTGAATAAGAGGATTCCCATGATGACCAGGGTCACCGCAGCCAGAAGATACGCTCTTCCCTGAAAGATCCCAAAAGCCGCCCCTCTGTTCTCCAGATAGGAAAGATCGAAAAATCCTTCTATGACAGTGATATCCGCTTTTCCTTTCAGTGTATCCACTGCCCAGATTTTCGTGAAATAGTCCAGTACCAGTCCTATGATAAAAATAGCGTAGATCATCTCAGCCTCCAAATTTCGTTTGTATGATGCATGATTTCTTCCAGTGTATGTATCCCAATGGTCTGCTGACTATCGGAACAGGCTTGATCAGGTTCCACGTGGGTCTCGATGAGAAGCCCCTCCGCTCCCGCCATGATGCCTGCTAAAGCCATGGGCTTTACAAGGTCACGCACTCCGGTGCCATGACTGGGGTCCACTAATACAGGAAGCCTTGAATTTTTTCTGAGATACGCTACGGAATTCAGATCCAGGGTATTTCTCGTAGTGGTCTCAAAGGTTCTGATTCCCCTCTCGCAGAGAATCACCTGATCGTTTCCCGTGTTAAGAATGTACTCTGCAGCATTGACCCACTCGTTGACCGTCGCACTGAAGCCTCGCTTCAGGATCACTGGTTTTCCAAGCTTGCCCACCTCTTCAAGAAGCACATAATTATACATGTTTCTGGAACCGATCTGGATGATATCCACCACATCCATGGCTTTCTCTATGTCTCTCACATCCAGAATTTCCGTGGATACCATCATCTGAAATTCCTTCTTGATCACACGGAGAATTTCAAGGCCCTCGTCTTTGAGTCCCTGAAAATCATAAGGAGATGTTCTGGGCTTGAAAGCTCCTCCTCTTAATACATCCACACCCAGGCTCTTCAGATTCCTGGCGATGTTTCTCATGGTATCCAGATCTTCCACAGAACAGGGTCCCGCAAAAAATACCGGTTCTTCCGAGATGATTTTCTTCCCGATTTCAATTTTCACTTTACCTAATGAAAGGTCCATAGTCTTTTGTATCATGTCCTACTCCAATATCACGGTCAGGGCTTCAAGAATTTCCTCTTCCTGAGCCACAACCTTTATTCTGGGTTTTTCCATCTCACTTAAGAGTGTAAACCTCATGTTTTCATCGTTTTTCTTGTCTTTTCTGA
The DNA here is from genome assembly GCA_009930125.1 of Clostridia bacterium. GTDB lineage: Bacteria > Bacillota > Clostridia > Clostridiales > Clostridiaceae > Proteiniclasticum. The sequence goes on from RZYZ01000252.1 coordinate 2,417, forward strand.
TGGCCTCCAGAAGTTTTTCCGCTTCGGCACTGATTGTTCTCTTCAGATCATATTTATCCATGATCCTTCTTACCACCTGATCAGCCTGTGGATCCAGTCCCAGCTTCAAGGTGCTGAGGTAAAGCTCGGCAAGAATGCCCAGAGCCACTGCTTCTCCATGGGTCAGGGTCCCTTCCAGAACGCTTTCAATGGCATGACCCACATTGTGACCGAAGTTCAGAGCATTCCGTTTCCCCTTGTCCTCGTAATCCGCCTGCACCAGTTCGCTTTTGATGCAGAGCCCGGACAGGATATACTCCTTCATAGGCAGATGGAAGAGATCTCTTTCAGTTGCGGAAAGATCCTTGAGAATCTGACGGTCTCCGATCAGACCATATTTCAGAATCTCCCCCAGCCCACTCTTTCGTTCCCTTTCTTCCAGGGTCTTCAGAAAGTCCAGGCAGATGAGGATCTTTTCCGGTTTCCGGAAGGCGCCGATATAGTTTTTGATGCCTCTGAAATTGACGCCGCACTTCCCACCGACAGAACTGTCGCACATGGAAAGAAGCGTCGTTGGCACCATGATGAAAGGAATACCTCTTTTGAAGGTAGCCGCAGCATAGCCTGCAAGGTCTCCTGTGATCCCTCCGCCGATGGCGACAAGAGTCTGACTCACATGATGCTCAAGCAGAAAGTCATAGACCTTCTCCACTTCCCGCAGATTCTTGTTTTTCTCCGATGCTTCAAAAAGATATGCCGTCTTTCCCTCTAAAAATGCCTGCAGCTC
>RZYZ01000253.1 GCA_009930125.1 Clostridia bacterium
GCGGACCGCGTCTATCTCATGTTTCCCATCTGGGCAGGGAAGTCCGTGCCTGCCATCAATGCTTTCCTTCGGCATCCGCTGACGAAGTTTGACAGGAAGGAAGTCTACATTGTCACCTTCCAGGCATCACAAGACCGGAAAAACAGTGTGAAAGTTCATGACTTCACGGGCAATCTGGTTCGGAAAAGTGGAGGCGTCATCAAAGAAACCTATGCCATGCAGGGTGGAAACATGAATGTGTATATCGGTGACGATGCCATCAAGGAGCGGATGGGCAAAGTCCGCTGGGATGAACTGTAAATAACAAAAATGAAATGGATATAGTGCTATGTCACAAATGCAGAATCGGAATGAAAAGTACCGGTTCTGTTTTTTTTGGCAGATGTAAACATTGAGTGAAAATACATCGTGATTCTTGTAACAATTTGACTCCTCACAAAATCAGCAAAACATATCACTCTGGCGGAAAAGTCCTGACATGGCGGGAGGTGCATCGCGGATCTACAGAAAATATGGTATTGAGCGAAATATGCCCCTGAAAATATTGCTGATTCATTTAAAGTTTAGAATCAAATTCGAATCGCTGTTATGGAATAATTTAATAGGTTGTCGAATTACGTAAAATATCAGTAAACAATCATATATAACTAGAATAATATATGAAATGAGCATATAGTGAACTCATCAATGAAAAGTTTATCAATTTTTCTAACATTTGTTTATATTCTGATTATAAAGCGTGATGTATATTCATGGCGGATCGGATAAGGAGGTCATCCTCATGTTGATGAGAAACATCTTCCTCTACAAGAAACGTTTCACTATGACGGTGACGGGGATTGCAGGTTGTGCGGCACTTCTTGTGGCCGGATTCGGACTCAGTAACTCCATCAGCAAGGTGGTGGTGAAGCAGTATCAGGAAATCTTCACCTATAACCTCAGTATGAAGTACATGCCGACCAGTAACACCATGGACAGAAGAAACGTCATGGAAATGCTCAGTGAAGAGGAAACTGTGGATTCCTATATCCAGGTGGCAAAGCTGAATGCCACGGTGAAAGGAGAAGAAGGACATCGCGGTGACCATGATTTCACCCTTTGACCAGGAGAAATTCAGAGACTTCACAAAGCTTCAGGAACGAGTATCCGGAGACAATCTGGCTCTTTCTGAGACAGCCATCGTCATCAATGAAAAGCTGGCCAAGGAATTGGATGTACGCATCGGCGATTCCATTTCTGTGGACAACGGTGACGGCGCCATGAAGAAGCTGCTCATTTCGGGGATCACGGAGAACTATGTCTTCCACTACATCTATATCCATCCATCCTATTATGAGGAGATCTACAGGCTGAAGCCTGAAAACAATGCGCTCTTCATCAGGCTGAATGAGGTGAGTCCGGATGCGGAGAGTGCACTGGGCAAGAAGCTCATCGAAATGGAGCAGGTGGCATCGGTACTCTACTACAGCGACGCTGCAGAGAAGTTCGAGGACTCGGTGGTGAGCCTCAATGCCATCGTCTATGCCATCATCATCTGTGCGGCGCTTCTGGCCTTTGTGGTGCTCTATAACCTGACCAACATCAATCTCAGCGAGAGGCTGAGAGAGATCGCCACCATCAAGGTTCTGGGGTTCTATAAACGGGAAGTATCCGCCTATGTATACAGGGAGAACATGATTTTAACCTTCATCGGTGCAGCCATCGGGCTTGTCATCGGCGTCGGACTGCACAGAGCCATCATGCAATCCATCGAGCAGGATGGGGTCATGTTCGGAAACTACATTTCAGGAACCAGTTTCCTGTATTCCTTCCTCATCACTGTCGTATTCGGGATTCTCGTGAACATCTTCATGTACAGGAAACTGACCAACATCAAGATGGTGGAATCCCTGAAATCCATAGAGTAACACCGGAAGAAAAGGAGAAAAAAATGGAAGATCGAACTTATTACCCGTTAACCCCCAGTCAGATGAGTATTTTTCTGTCCAGAAAATACTCCATGCATAAATCCATCGTGAACATACCCACGTCTCTGATCATCCGGGAGGAGATGGATATGGACCTTCTGGAAGAGGCTGTAAGAAGAGGCATTGAGAGATGGGACAGCTTCGGCCTCAGAATCCTCAAGGAAAAGCCTCAGCCTAAGCAGTATTTTGCAGAAAGAGTCGCCGAAAGCATAGAACGACTGGATTTCACTGGAAAAACCAGGGAGGAGATGGAAAGAGCCTTCCTGAAACTGGGTCAGAAAAAACTGGAAATCTACAATGCCCCCATGGCCAGGTTCTATATCGTGAAGACGCCGGAAGGCTACGGTGGAATCTTCAGCATCATCAATCATCTCATCATGGACTCCTGGGCCATCAGCATGTTCTACAAGGACTGCATGGAAATCTACTATGCCCTGAAAAATGGTACACCGTTTCCGAAGGATGTGAAACCCTATGAGGAAGTTCTGAAGAAAGAGATCATGTACAGACAGACAGAGCCGTATCAGAAAGCCTTGGAGTACTGGAAAAAGGAGTTTTCAAGAGAAGAGCCCATGTTCACTCACATCAACGGCACTGAAGTGCTGGAGAGGTTCCGGAAGAAGAAGGGCGATGACTCCCTGCGGTATGCCAGCACCTTCTATCTGAGGTCCACATCCGGCCATGAACTCTACTGGATTTCCAAGGAAGACATCGACACCATGGGTGAATTTCTGAAGGCATACAGATTTCCCAGCCTGCAGGTGCTCTTCCAGATGGGACTGCGCACCTATCTGGCCAAAGTGAACAATCACGAAAAAGATGTCTGCTACTATAATGTGGTGGCGAGAAGAGGCACGCTGGAAGAGAAGAATACTGGAGGAACCAGAGTGCATTTTGTGCATTTCCGGACCATCATGCCGCCGGAGACCACTTTCCAGGAAGGATGCAGAATGCTTTACGATAAGCAGAATGAGCTATACAGGCATGCGGATTTCAGTCCCATGGAGATGTTCGAACTGGAATATGCCATGTGTCCACCCAATCCCGGTCACTCCTACAGATCCGTCTCCATGACCTACCAGCCAGTGTCCATGAGCGTGGGCGATGGCCCCGCCATTGAAACCAGATGGTACAGCAACGGCGCAGTGGCGCAGCCTTTCTATCTCACCGTCATGGACGGGGATGGAAC
>RZYZ01000254.1 GCA_009930125.1 Clostridia bacterium
TGAATTGCACCAAAGCTGGACTGTCATGGCAGAAACAGGTATGAACTCAGAAAGTCCGTGAATCATGGGTATATTGCGTCACTTTTGTCCATGATTGTAAATATTTTTAAGAATCATTTGCTACTCCTTTATTTTCATATCCTTTCCCGCTGAAAGGATTTCACTACTTTCTATTATAACAATTACGCAATTGTATTTCATAAGCCTCAATCTTTCTCAGCATCTCTCAAAATCCATCTCCTTTGGGATGCAAGGACATTCTCAAAAAAACAGCAGATCCCTCTGCCTATTAGTCAAAGAGTTCTGCTGCTTCAGTCTTCATTATTCAGTTCATCGTTCAGGGCTTAAAGACCCTTCCTGTTTCTCTCTGTCGATGAAGAGCGTCAGGATGGCACTGAAGACCAGGGCAAAGAAGGCGGGAATCAGGAAGAAAATAATCAGTCCTGGTGCATCATCCTCCTGAGCCACCTGGAACACGAAAGGTTCTGTGAAGACAAAGACGCCGGCAAAGAAAAGACTTCCTTTCCTCAGTTTCTTCAGAATCCCTTCCTTTTCATTCCAGCTCTTTTTCCCCGCTACGGCTTCAAGCAGCCTGTACAGGTGCTGCAAGATCCAGAAAAGAGGAAGGAGTGAAAGATAGACCCCCGCTATGACAGGATACAGCATCCAAGCATAGACCGGATTCACAGGATTCTGGAGGAGACTGAAGATTCCGTAGCCAGCTAAAAGCATCAGCGGCAGGGTCACAAAAAGGATGGATAGTTTCAGAAACAGTATACTCAATTTTCGCATCGTTTATTCTCGCTTTACTGATTTATTTTCTTCATCTTATCACTATTTTTATTGAAAAACAATAAATATTTATCTAATAAGATAATATTTAAATTTATCCTGGAACCCTTTCTTTCCGACGGTGCGTCTTGCATTACTGCACTTCAGAGCGCATCTCGCGGCTTTTTTTCATCTGTTTCCTGGAGGTTCAAAAGAAAACAGATGCCCATGTGTCTCATCAGCATCTGTTTTCCTCCAATTCTGTCTATGTCACTTCTATACCATGAGGATGCCTCTGAATCCTCTGGCACCATAATAGGAATCCGCCCCGTTGTGATAGATAAACACCCTTCCGTATCTTCGGTCACCGAAGAGGGCTCCACCCAGTTTCCGGACGGATTCCGGTGTTCTGATCCAGCTGGAGGTTTTCCTGTCGAATTCTCCCAAAGACTGGAGCTGTCTGTAGGCCTCTTCATCCAGGAGTGTAACACCCATTTCCATGGCCATGTTCTCCACACTGGTTTCCGGTTTGTTCTTCTTTCTCTTCTCCAGTGCCTCTTCATCATAGCAGATGCTTCTTCTTCCTGCGGGCGTCTCTTCGACGCAGTCCATGAAAGCATACTGATCCTTTTCGTGGTCGTAGTAGACCACATCAGGCTCTCCACCGGTTCTTTCCATGGCATGGAGAGATTCCAGTTTCTCCGGATTCTTCTCCAGTTTCCGTAGAATCTCTTCCCATTTCAGATCCTTATGTCTTTCCATATGCTTCTCAAATCGCTTCTCCAATAGCACAAGGAACTCCGCCTTCTCGTCAGTGCTGAGCTTTCTTTTTTTCGCGTCCACAGAACAACCTCTCCTTTCATTGATTTTCTTCATGATACTCCGCAGATTCTTTCCATTCAAATCAGAAAGGTTAAGTGCAGTACCCGCTCACTGATCCTTCTTATCACAACTATCAGAAAACAAAACCGGCGATGAGGACACCCAGCACGATGAGCGGTGCCGGAATCTTTCTCCAGAAGAGCAGCACCAGAGTGATCAGCATCACGAGGATATTATCAAATTCAATGCCGCTTCTCTGCATCAAGACCACCGCCGCAGTGGTAATGAGACCGCCTGCCACTGCTGTGATGCCTTTCAGGGAAGCCTTGATTCCTTTGATTTTCTTCAATTTCTCCCATACCGGATAGATGAAGTAGATGAGAAGAAGTCCCGGAAGAAATATGCCTACAGCGCCTGCTGCAGCACCCATCACCTGGGTGAAGACACCTGAGCCTCTTGCTGCCATGCCTCCGGCATAGGCGCTGAAACTGAACATGGGTCCTGGCAGACCCTGGACCAGACCGAATCCTGTGAGAAATTCCTGGCTGGTCATATACTGATGAATTTCCACCAGTTCTCCATACATGAGCGGAACCACCACCTGACCTCCACCGATGACAAGATACCCGTATCGATAGAAGCTTTCAAAGATATGGAGGATGCGGTTATCGAATATCCAGGCTAGAATCAGACTCCCTGCTGCAAAAAACGTGAAGGCGATGAGAAACTTCCAGGGCGGGTTCAGCTTCACTCGGTTCCAGAGATCCTTTTCTCCGGATGCAAGGACTGTGACGACACCACCTAGTACCAGCACCAGCGGATAAATCCAGGGTTCTCTGATGAAGTAGGTGGTCACTGCGCCGAAAAGAAGCAGGATAAAAGTCAGCTGGTCCTTCACCACTTTTCGTCCGATACGATAAGCCGCCATGACGATGAAGGCCACGGCCATGGGACCGATGTAGCGGAAGCCTTCCTGGGATAGATTCCATCCTGCCAGAATCTGACTGAGAAAGGACAGAATCGTCATGACCACCACCACGGGCAGTGCCCAGACGAGCATGGTAAGCAGCGCAAGCTTTGGTCCACCCATCTTGTATCCGATGGAAACCAGCGTCTGCGTACTGCTGGGACCAGGCAGAATGCCCGTAAGGGCAATGAGTTCTATGAGATCCTCCTCTGTGATGTACTTCTTCTTCACCACCATCTGGTCCGTAAAGACGCCATAATGGGCCTCTGGTCCGCCATAGGCGCCCAGAGAACAGATAAGTACATCCTTCAGGAAGGTTTTCGTATCCACTTTCTTAAGGGGTCTGTCGTTTGTATCTTTCATGAGTTCCCTCCACATGCTGCATAGTATTCCTGCGCTCACAAAGCTTCTGATCTGCTGTAACAGCGTTCTCCTCTCAGAAAGGCAGGTTGATTCCAGAAATCTTATCCATGAGGGTCCCTCTCTCATCAAAGTCCGTAAATCCTTCGCATCGCCATTTTTCTTCTCTGCTTGAGGGCGATCGGCCGGAATGCTCTGATTGCTGATTTCTCCCATGATTAGTAATATGAT
>RZYZ01000255.1 GCA_009930125.1 Clostridia bacterium
TTCATATTCTTTTCCATTCAGTCTGATCTCAAAATCGTAGCTGTCATCATCAGAGTCTTCTTCCACGATGGTTCCATTAACTCTGCCAAGAGCAATCTTTCTTGCTTCTTCCAGAGTGAGCCTTGTTCCTCTCTGTTCCTTCTTATCATCCTCTGTGTCATCATCACGGTCTATTTCTGTGACGGTTCCTGTGAAGGCATGGATTTCCAGTTCATACTTGATGCCACTACTGAGAATTTTCACTTCATATTCGTCATCATCCAGTTCAAGCTTGATGATTTCTCCGGGCACTTCATTCAGAGCGATACTGCGTACCTCTTCTGGTGTTAGCATGCCCATTTCAGGAAGATCATCCTCGTATTGGTATCCGCTGACAATGTGGAAAAGCTCCTCCTGTGATATATTCTGTACTCTGCTGTACTCGAACAGCTCCTTAAGGGTCATCCGGGAAAGCACTTCCTCGCTGAGTGTAACACCCAGTTCACTGAGTTTTCTTGCTGCTTTTTCTTTTCCTGTCAGGTCCTCATCCACGATATCCAGGCTGGTACTGAGGATTGTCGCCTCAATCTTTCTATTCTCCAGATAGGCCTGGATGGCACGATTGATCTTTCCGACGATTTCAGCATCCGCATCCTCATCGCTTACACTGATCATGACCATATTATCCTGTCCACCGTGTATGAACCCTTCAAAGATCATACGGTCCACCAGATCACCTACAGTACCTTCCAGGGAATCATCCTTGATCACATAACCATCCAGCATCTTAGCCGCATCATCATTTTTCGCATTCACTTCGATTACTCTTTCCAGTCTGTTGGTCACCACTTCTATACTGGGGTTCACATCCATGGTCATGCGGAAAGACGGCTGTGTCATATACATGTAGAGCAGTACCACACCTAGCAGAAGTACTACAGGGATAAACCAGATTTTTCTTAATATTTTCATCGTCATCGAAAATTCCTCCTTTGTTCTATATACGGTTAACTTCCGGGATGGTGATTTTATTGCATCATTTTAAAATAATTATTAATCATCATCTTCTTCATCGTCATCATCTTCTTCATCGTCGTCGTCTTCATCATCATCATCGACATCATTGTTGTCGTCTTCGTCATCATCATCGTCGTCCAGATCTTCCACATCAAAGTCTACGATGACACCGGTGTAGGCATGGACTTCTATCTCGTACTTCCTGCCGTTTAATCTGATTTCAAAGTCGTAGCTGTCATCATCAGCATCTTCTTCCATAATTGTTCCGTTCACTCTGCCTAAGACAATCCTTCTCGCCTCTTCCAGAGTCAGTCTGGTCCTTGCAGGTTCCATCTCATCATCTTCATCGTCATCATCCTGATCGTCAATATCATCATCCATTTCCGGAATGACTTCTTCATCGATCTTCTCCCAGTCCTGACTTTCAATGATACCTTCCAGGTCAATGCCCAGGTTTCTGCTGAGCTTAATCAGGTCTCTGATGGACATCTGCGTGAGCTCTTCCACCTGAAGCTCCGGATGGAGAATCATGAGATTTCTGATGAAAGTCATCTTGCTTAAGGAAATGCCATAATCTCTTGCATAATCTTCAATGGTATTGGTCTTCTCGATCTTCTGGCCCAGCACCAAGGGGTCGATTCCTCTTTCTCTCAGGTAGTCATGGATATAGGTATCCAGTTCACTCAGCTGACTGGTTTCCTTCTCCATATCTTCATTGTAGACAGAAAGAAGCAGAAGCTCTCTGGCCTCTCCCAGGTACCCACTAAGAATCAGCTCATCCAGAAGCTCTCCTGTCACTTCCAGATAATCCTTTCCTTTATAAGAGAGATCCTCAATAAGATCCTCCCCTTCCATGTTTCCGGCTTTGATGTCGATGACCTGACTCTTTCTGTTGGTGACAATCTCGATGCTCGGATTGATATCCATATAGATTTCAGTATCTGCCGCCAGATACTGATGCTGCCAGGTGCCAAACATCACCAGAAGAATGGCCGCCGCTGCCAGTGGAATCAGTTTCTCCACAAGGGTCTTCGGCTTCTTCTGACTGGTGATCTCGTCATGTCTCATCATTCTGGCAACAGGTTTTTCCTTGATCTGAACCAGAAGGTCAATGGGTGCATCATCCACGATGCTTTTTATTCTTTCGTTGATATTCTTTTCGTTCATGACCTTCCCTCCTTTTCTTCCAGATAGTCTTTCAGTTTCTTCAGGCCTCTATGATATTTCGACAACAGTGTGGAGAGCTTCATATCCAGATTTTCCGCGATTTCGCGGTGCTTCATGCCCGATACGGCGTAGAGCATGATGATCTCCCTCTCCTCTTCTGTGAGTTTCATGAGAACCCCTTCCAGCACCATGCGGTCTTCCGCATCAATCACATAGGAGAACCTTCTGTCATTGCTGAGCTCCATGGGATCCTGCACATCATATCGCCCTCTTTTCTTCACCTCGGAGTAGTACAAATTCTTCGTGATGGTGAACATCCACGCCAGAGGTTTCCCCATGGGTTTATAGAGATGCGCTGCAGAGAGGATTTTGAGATAGGTCTCCTGCATGATTTCAAGGGCCATATCATGGTCCCGGGTCAAAGATACGGTGAATGCATACAGGGTCCTTTCCGTAAGATGATATAGTTCATCCAGTGCAGTATTGTCTCCTTTTCCGATTCGGACAAAAAGTCTCTCATCAATGGCTAAGGGCTTATATTCGGTTTTCGGTAGTTCGTTCACACTGAGAACGAATGTAAACAGCATCATCTCTTTGTCCTCCTATCTGGATAACGGTGCAGCATCTCATTTTATTGCATTCTTTTCATTAATTTACATTTTGTTCATATATAAAAAGAAGGAAAGCCTCAAAGACTTCCCCGATGATTTATTTTCTCGATTATTACCTGTTATATTATCATATTTTCACAAATAATGTGCTGATTATCCTAAAAACGTTATCATTTATTACGATGGAAAAGTCTTCAATGACTTCCCTGATTGTTTCCCATGAGTCAGGAGTATATGGAACCATTTCGGACCATCTGCCCGTAATTCTAAGAATGGGACTTTTCACCTCTTCTCAGATGGCATTCTTTTGCATTACTCCTGTATACTCCATCATATGGTGTTTTACTTTGTATTTACAATATATTAT
>RZYZ01000256.1 GCA_009930125.1 Clostridia bacterium
TCCTTGGGGTCTTTGTCCTTCCAGTTGTCGTGGTCTCTGTTCCGGATGAGGATGGTCACAGGCGCACCTGTGGTCTTCCCTTCCGAAAGACCCGAGATGATCTCCACCTGGTCCTTCTCCAGCTTCATTCTTTCTCCGCGGCCGTAGCCCTTCTGTCTTCTGGCAAGTTCCTCATCGATCTTTTCTCTGGAAATGCTGAAATTGGCAGGAAGTCCCTCCAGAACTGCGCAGAGTCCCGGACCATGTGATTCTCCCGCATCTAAAAACCTGAGCATGGCATCACCCCTAAAATCATATTCTACCTATCATTATACCGATTAAAGGGCGAAAAAAATAGGAATCTTTCCTTAAGATTCCTATTTTCACGGAGACTTTGCCATGCCTTCTTAACCGATCTGGAAAATACTCAGCTCCAGCTTGCGGGACAGATATTCCATCATCCTGATTCCCGCGATGGAATTGCCTTTGGCGTCCAGAGCCGGCCCGAAGGTGCCGATACCATATCTTCCGGGCACTGCGCCTAAGATTCCTCCGCCCACACCGGATTTTGCCGGCACACCGCAGGAGACCGCAAACTCGCCCGATGCATCATACATGCCGCAGGTGGTCATGATGGTCTTCACGATTCTCGCATTCTCCTTCCGGATGACTCTTTCGCCCGTTACTGGATGAATGCCGTTTGCCGCCAAGACCGCCCCGATGGTGGCGATGTCCTTGCAGGTGCCCAGAATGGAACACTGCATGAAGTAGAGGTCCAGAATCTCTTCAGGGTCTCCCTTCATGATGCCTGTGCTTTTCATGAAATAGGCCAGGCTTCTGTTTCGGTTTCCTGTGGCTTTCTCCGATAAATACACGGTCCTGTCATAGTGCGTTTCCGCATTGCCTGTGAGAAGACTGGTGAACTTCAGAATCCGCTCGATCTTCTCCTTCTTGCCTTCTCCCCGGATCAGTGACGTCACCACCATGGCCCCCGCATTGATCATGGGATTAAAGGGCTTCTCCGGATTCTTCACTTCAAAGGACATGATGGAGTTGAAAGGATCCCCCGTGGGCTCCATGTGCACATGCTTGAACACTTCTTCCTCTCCGATGTCCTCCAGCGCAAGAAGAAGGGTGATGACCTTGGTGATGCTCTGGAGCGTAAAGCTCTTGAGATACTGCCCCCTTGCCTTGTAGTTTCCTTTCAGGTCCATAAGGACAAAGCCCACATCCTCCGGATTTCCCTTTTCAAGCTCCGGGATATAGCTGGCCACATTCCCCGATGGTGCCACTTTCGTTCCTTCCTCATAGGCCTTGTTCAGTATATCTTCCATAAATATTACTTCCTTCCCCCATTTGTTCTTTCATTACTTATGATACCACGCTTTTTCATCCTTTCAACCCATGCGCAGAAAGGTTCCGGAAGAAGTGTACAAGGCTTTCCTCCACGGTTTGTCTATTGATTTCTTCCATGTGGTTGTGGTATCATCTTTAAGTAAGCAAAAAATCAATTTGCCGGTGTGATGGAATTGGCAGACGTGCGGGACTCAAAATCCCGTGGTAGTGATACCGTGCCGGTTCGAGACCGGCCACCGGCACCATCTTATAAAACGAGAATCCCATACCCGCCTCCCAGGCAGGTATGGGATTTTTACTGCTGTAATTTCTGAAGGCGTCTGCTTTTCTGTCATCCTCATTCATCCAGGAATCAGTTTTTGAGCAGTCTCAGCCCGTTCAGGATCACCAGGATGGTGCTTCCTTCATGAAAGACCACGCCAAGAGGCAGTGTCACCACCTGAAGAAAATTGGATGCGATTAGCAGCATGATCACTGTAATGGAAAAGACGATGTTCTGTTTCACGATCCGGTTCATTCGGGTGGACAGTTTCACGGTCTGGGCGATGAGGGGCAGATGATTTTTCATGAGCACCACATCCGCTGTCTCCAACGCCACATCGCTTCCTTCTCCCATGGAGATGCCAACGGTGGCTGTGGCCAGCGCCGGGGCATCATTGATGCCGTCTCCCACCATGGCCACCATGCCGAATTCCTGCTGCAGCTTTGTGATGGTTTCCGCTTTGGATTCCGGAAGACACTGTGCATGGAACCGGTCAATACCGCTTTCTTTTGCAATGGCCGCTGCGGTCCGCTCATGGTCCCCTGTAAGCATGACGGTTTTTATGCCTGCTTCCTGCAGGGTGCGGATGGCTTCCACCGCCTCTTCCCGGACCACGTCCTTCAGTGCGATGAGACCCGCAATGCCTTCTCCGTCTCTGGCGAAGATCACGGTCTTTCCTTCATCGGAGAGCTTTTTCCTGATTTCTCCATGGAAGGTCTCCGCTTCCTCTTTTCCCACAAATTCAGCCTTCCCCACTTTCCATTCCATGCCGCAGAAGTTTCCGCGTACCCCGAATCCTGCAATATCTTCCATGCCTTCCACTCTGCAGGAGGATGGGTCCTTCAGCTGCCTGGACACATAGTCCACCACTGCTCCGGCCAGGGGATGATTGGAGTATCGTTCGATTTCCGCCACATGAGAAAGAAGGTAGTCTTTCGTAATGCCATCCCGGACATAGACGTCCGTGACTTCGGGCTTTCCTTTGGTCAGGGTTCCTGTCTTGTCAAAAGCGATGACTTTGATCCGCCCGATGTTCTCCAGATGGACACCGCCCTTGAAGAGAATCCCGTTTCTTGCACCGTTACTGATGGCGGACAAGGTGGCAGGCGTCACCGAGGCCACCAGGGCGCAGGGGGAAGCCACCACCAGAAGCACCATGGCTCTGTACCAGGTCTCGTTCCAGCTCCAGCCGAAGGCATAATGGGGCACAAACATCATGAGACCCACCACGATGAGCACCGTTCTGACATAGGGTCCCTCAAACCGCTCGATGAACTGCTGGGATGGGGATTTTTCACTCTGGGCCGACTGGACCAGCTCGATGATCTTATGGAATAGAGTCTCGTCACTGGATCTTATCATCTCCACCGTGATGGTGCCTCTGAGATTCACGGTACTGGCAAAGACTTCGTCCTCAATGGACTTCTGAACCGGGATGGATTCTCCCGAAATGGAGGATTCGTCGATGTTGGTCTGTCCCCTGACGATCTTTCCATCTGCCGGAATCCTTTCTCCGGGCCGTATGAGCAGAAAATCTCCGAT
>RZYZ01000257.1 GCA_009930125.1 Clostridia bacterium
AAACCTGCCGATCCAGTTTCTGCTGGAAGATCAGGGATTCAGTCGAGTGAAAACTTCAGGATATAACGATCTGAACCGTCGGATCATCTATGAGGAGGCGGGTCTCATTGTGATGCAGAGTATTCTGTTCCTGCCCAAAGACAATCAGATTCTGGTGATCATGTCCGACATCACCGAAGAAGAAAACAGAAGGCAGGAGCTTCAGACCATGAAGGAGAATACCATTGCCATCACGAACAAGGTCATCGAAAAGCAGATGAGAGTTGCTCACGAAATCGCAAGTCTTCTGGGCGAAACCACTGCGGAGACGAAAATCGCGTTAAACAGACTGAAGGAGATTGTTCAGGAGGAAGGAAGCTGATGAACTATTATCTGGATGTGAAGCATCTGTCACTGAACAAGTACGGAGAAGAGCTCTGCGGAGACCACATTGAAACCGCTGAAAACGAATCAGGAAAGATCCTGGTTCTATCCGATGGACTGGGCAGCGGAGTCAAGGCCAATATTCTGGCAACACTGACAGCGAAGATTGCAGTCACCATGCTGAAGGAGAATGCTTCTCTGGAAGATACCATAGAAACCATAACGAAAACACTGCCGGTCTGTTCTGTCCGGAAACTGGCCTACTCCACATTCACCATCATCATGGCTGAAAACAACGGAAAGGTCAGAATCGTGGAGTTTGACAATCCATCCTATTTTCATTTCAGAAACGGAAAACTCAGCATGCCGCAGAAAACCAGGCAGGTCATCCATGGCAAAGAGATCCATTTATCGGAGCTTAGGATGAGACCAGGAGATTATCTTACGGTCATCAGCGATGGCGTGGTTCATGCCGGTGTTGGGAAACTGCTGAACTTCGGGTGGCAGTGGGAGAATATCAGAGACTATATTGAAGAGCTGGCCCTTGGTAAGAGCGCTGCGGGGACCCTTGCCCATGAGGTGCTGGGCTACACCGGGATCCTCTACGATCTGAAACCGGGTGATGATGCCAGCATCCTCTGTCTGGCCGTCAAAGAGAAGAAAGTGCTCAATCTGTTTGCTGGGCCACCGAATCATCCAGAAGATGATGCGCTTTATGTGAAATCCTATGAGGAAGCGGAAGGACTGAAGGTGATTGCCGGAGGCACTACAGCAGGGATCATATCCAGAGAACTGGGGAAGTCTCTGGACATCGATCTTCAGGAAATGAGCAAGAATCTGCCGCCTTCTGCTACGATGGAAGGAGCAGACCTTGTGACAGAAGGGGTCCTGACCCTTGGGGAAGTCATCAGAATTCTTGAAGTCTTTGATGATGAAAAGAAGAGCATGGAGCTTCTGAAAAGGCTCTCTGACTCCGATGGCGCCGCCAGGCTATGCAGGCTCATTCTGGATGAGTCCACTGAAGTCAGGCTGTTCATGGGGACGGCTGTGAATCCTGCACACCAGGAACCAGGGTTTTCCTATAATTTCAACTATAAGGTGGAACAGATCAAAAAGCTCAAGGAACTCATGGAGAAATCAGGCAGAAGGGTGGAGCTGTACACCATCTGATGGATGTCCTCAGAACGGAAAAAAAGATGAATAATTATGAATATCGTAATTAGAACGGGTCCAAATTCAGATATTAATTTCACATATCCGTTTTATTGTGGTGAAAAACATAAAATAACCTTGTATTGGTTTACAACTTATCATCTTTATGTATAATTGAATGTGACAATGATAAGGAGGGAATGAATGAAAGAAGAGTTTTACGATGCTTTGGAAAACTATCCGGTTGTGACTGCTGTGAAAGACTACAATGGACTGGATCTGGCGCTGAATACGGAAAGCAGAGTTGTATTCGTGCTTTTTGGAAATATCACAGATATTGCCCAGATCGTGAAAAAGGTGAAAGCCAGAGGCAAGATCGCCATCGTTCATGTGGACCTGATTGAAGGATTGGGCAGCAAGGAAATCGCAGCGAAATTCATCAAGTACAACACTCAGGCAGATGGAATCATCAGCACCAAGGCCAATATCATCAGTGCAGCCAAAGACCTGGGTCTCATCACCGTTCAAAGGTTCTTTCTTATAGATTCACTTTCGCTGAAGAATGTGATCAAGTATATTGAAGCAGGCCATGCGGATACATACGAGGTTCTTCCTGGGGGAATGTATAAGATCATAACCATGTTATCAAATATCTCCAATGTCCCACTCATTGCAGGAGGGCTTATATCAGACAAGGAAGATGTCATTTCCGCCTTATCTGCCGGAGCCACTGCCATATCTTCCACGGATACGGGGATCTGGAAACTTTGATGGCAAGGTTTACAAGTCTGTCATAAAGTGTTAAAATTAAGGGAGAAAAGTAAATAGTATGCTAAGAGTATGAGAGTAAGCAAAAGTCACCTGCAATAGGCAGGTTTCGTTGTGTTACTCTTTTTTGTGTTAGGAGGGAAATTAAATGTATGATGTAGCGATCATTGGTGCTGGTATTGTTGGAGCATCAGTGGCAAGAGAACTATCAAGGTATGATCTCAAGGTGTGTTTAATTGAAAAGGAAAATGATGTCTCTGAAGGTGCGACCAAAGCAAACAGCGCCATTGTTCATGCGGGGTATGATCCAGAAGAAGGAACAGATATGGCAAGGCTGAATGTCAGGGGATGTCATCTTACGGAAGTCTACACAAAGGAACTCGATGTGCCATACAAGAAAGTCGGTTCTCTGGTTGTGGCGTTCTCGGAAGAAGAGATGGAACATGTGGAAATGCTCTTTCACAGAGGAAATGCCAATGGTGTGCCAGATCAGAAGATATTAAATAGAGAAGAACTGCTGAAGATGGAACCTAATATCGGCGATACTGCTGTGGGCGCTCTTTATTCACCAAGCGCCGGTATTGTAGGACCATGGGAATTCACCATTGCACTGACGGAAAATGCGGTGGTCAATGGGATAGAACTGCTTCTGGATACGGAAGTGGTGGATATCAAGAAAGAGGAAGATGTCTTCACCATCTACACAGCCAATGCTGAACTGGACCCGATCCAGACCAAGTACATCGTCAATGCTGCAGGTATCTACAGTGATGCGATCATGAACATGGTGGGAGAGCAGGAATTCAAGATCAGACCAAGAAGAGG
>RZYZ01000258.1 GCA_009930125.1 Clostridia bacterium
AGATCCAGTCTTTCTGAGAGAATATCCAGAGTTCTGGCCAGGTCTCCTATTTCATCGTCCAGGGCTACCTGCGTCTTGGCGGAATAGTCGCCTTCGGACAGCCTTCCAGCCGTTGTTGTCATCTGTTTCAGAGGCTTCACAAATCTTCTTGAAAGAAGAATGGTGAGCAGGATGGAGAAAAACAGAGCAAGGAGTGTACTGAGGATGAAAATCTGAAGTCCGCTGAATATGACGGATTCCATTCCGGTGATGGATGCATGAAGAAGCACCACTGCAATGGTATCCTCACTGCTGGAGCGAACCGGTGCACCGACGGTGAGTGTTCTTGCTCCAAGAATGTCGCTGAAATCCTCACTGAAATAGATGTTTCCCTTCAGCGCTTCCTCTACTACTTCATTGGCGCTTTCAGGCAGTTCCTTATAGGTAAGGTCTGCCCCCTGCCCTCTCAGGATCAGCTCCTCATTTTCATCGACAATCCATACATCGCTCATGGCGATGTCATCAATGACGTTCAGATACGGCATGAATCCTCGCATACTTGTCATGCCCATGCCGCCCATACCCATCCCCCGTCGGTCTGTATCGGTGTCGGCATTGAGGTATTCCGAAAGGCTTTCCGCGATGACTTCTGCCCTCTTCTGCATATCGTTCTTGTGATAGTCCATGGTGCTCTTTCTGAACATCAGCGTAAAGGACAGTCCCATGATTAAGGAGAATATGATCAGGAGGGAAGAGATGAACAGAACCAGTTTCTGCGTGATTTTATACTTCATCTTTCACCTCGAATTTATAGCCCATGCCCCATACGGTTTTGATCTCCCATTTCGGATGATCATAGGGGTCCAGCTTCGCCCGGAGCCTTTTGATATGGGAATCCACGGTTCTCGAATCACCGAAGTAATCATAGCCCCATAGGCTGTCCAGAAGATTCTCTCTGGTGAACAGTTTATTCCTGCTCGTAGCAAGGGTCCATAGAATTTCGATCTCTTTTTTCGTGAGACTGACGACTTCTTCATTGACTTCCACGATGAACTGATCCAGATCGATCTTCAGATTTTCATAGCTGAATCTGTTCTTCGTCACCTCAGCATCCTGGGGCTCCATTCTGCGCAGCACAGCCCGGATTCTCGCCATGACTTCACCTGGTGAGAAGGGCTTGACGATGTAGTCATCTGCCCCGATATCCAGACCCATGATGCGTTCAAAATCCTCTCCTCTTGCCGTGACCATAATGACTGGTACATTGGATGTCTTTCTGATTTCCCGGCAGACTTCAAAACCGTCCATTTTCGGCATCATGACATCTAAGAGGATCGTATCGTATTTATTCTTTCTGAAGTGGTCCAGTGCTTCAGACCCATCATAGGTGACATCCACATCGTATCCTTCATTTTTCGCATATTCACTCAGGATTGAAGTGATCTGTTTATTATCATCTGCAATCAGTATTTTCGGCATAATCCATCTTCCTTTCCATACGGGTATGTGATTCATACTTCCATTCTAATGGATTTCTTTGTCTTTTTTGTGGTTTTCACAGAATTAAATTCATATTTGCTGCAAAAAACAAACTTATGACACAATTGGAGAATATAGTAAGAGTGTACAAAGGAAAACTCCTTTCGTACAGAACATAAATGGAGGTACATTATATGAAAAAAATCAGAAACATCGTAGCCGCTGGTGCATTGACCCTGGCCATGGGCGTAACTTCCCTTACTGTATTTGCAGCTACTAAATACGATTCTCCTCAGGAGGCTCTTGCGGGCATCACAGGTAAAACCATCGAGGAAATCACAGAAGAGCGATACGAAGAAGGCAAGACCTATGGTGAAATTGCTGCAGAAGCCGGAGAGCTGGATGCATTTAAAGAAGAGCTGTTCGAGCAGAAAAAGGAAATCATCGAAGAGCGCGTTGCGGAAGGAAGTCTTTCAAGAGAATATGCAGATGAGATTCTAGAGAGAATCGAAGACAATCAGTCCACCTGTCTTGGAACCGGAGAAAGAGGCAGAGGCATGATGGGCGGATTCGGATTCGGATTTGGTGGCGGTAGAGGAAACGGATTCGGAAGAAACAGATAACAAAAGACCATGAATAACCCCTAATAGAAAGAGTGTCTTCGGACACTCTTTTGATATGCAGCGAAAACAGCACTTCTTTCCGAACTGATTGTGACATTGGAAGAAAACATAAATATAGTCAGAAAAAAACAAAATAATGACACAAAGCCCTGTTACATTATAACTGTAGAAAGAATCTATAAAAAACAAACGTATTCAAGGAGGAAAAGAAAATGAAAAATGTAAGAAACATCGTCGCAGCAGGTGCACTGACTTTAGCCATGGGGGTAACTTCAATGACTGTATTTGCAGCTGCAAAGTATGATTCCCCACAGGATGCCTTGGCAGGGATCACGGGAAAGTCCGTGGAAGAAATTGCTGAAATGAAGGTTGAAAACAAGACCTACGGCGCCATTGCAGCAGAGGCTGGTAAGCTGGATGAATTCAAGGCAGAGCTTTTCGAGCAGAAGAAAGAAGCTGTGCAGGAAAGAGTGACTGAAGGCAAGATTGCACAGGAAGATGCGGATGCACTGCTTGAGAGAGTTCAGGAACACCAGGCAGTATGCGATGGTGAAGGAAACCATGGTGAAGGCCTCATGGAAGGCGCAGGACTTCAGCTGGGAAACGGTCCTAAAGACGGAAATGGAAACGGAGAAGGACTACAAAGCGGCGAAGGCAATGGAATCAGAGAGCGTGCTGGTGACGGAAATGGAAATGGAAAAGGCTTCGGCGGAAACAAATAACTCATAATCTCCCCTTGTTCAGAGCATCTCAGGATGCTCTGAATTTTTTGTTTTCAAGGTCTTCGATTTGTGCTATCATAGGAAAGTCGGGAATGAAGATCTCCCGTAGCCGCTTCGGCTAAAACCGCTTTTTAAGGCTGATGACTTCTGCAATTCCTGCAGAAACCATCAGCCTTTTTATTATGA
Organism: Clostridia bacterium; assembly: GCA_009930125.1. Taxonomy (GTDB): domain Bacteria; phylum Bacillota; class Clostridia; order Clostridiales; family Clostridiaceae; genus Proteiniclasticum. Next base: position 2,990 of record RZYZ01000258.1, read on the forward strand.
ATCCTAGATTATTCATTAAACACACCTATTTCTCTTCAAACCATTGGAATCCAATGATTTGATTCAATGCCAACTGTCACCCAGTGGGTGACGAAAATTAA
>RZYZ01000259.1 GCA_009930125.1 Clostridia bacterium
GTGTCTGTATTTCTCTATGAAAAGTCCGTTGAAATAGTCGATGAAAATGGATAGAACCATGATGAGTATATAGACCGGTTCACCGAAGCCATAGAAGAAAAGACTCACAGCAAGCAAGACCCCATTTTTCATGCGGTCTGGCACCATGTGGTAGAGAAGAAGGGTCAGGGGAAGAAAATAGAAAATAAATGCGGCACTTGAAAAAACCATAGCAGACTCCTTGCTCTTGCAGTCATGAGAAAAAGCCTATACCTAGATATAAGCTTTTCCGGTGCATGTTATTTGAAATATCCCTGGAAGATTTCTTCGGCTTTCTCCACATTCTCATGAATGACGAAGACCAGATATTTTCCGTTTGTTTCCGTGTAGTAGTTCTTCGCGTTTTCATACTGGTCAGGCAGATACTGTTCAAAGCTCTTCTGAACCGCTTCCGCACGCTTCTTTATGGCTGCCTCCACTGTTTCCACATCTTTGACATCCTTCACTTTGAACACGGAGTATTCCTGTGTGGTCACATTCATCATGGGCATGTTGGCATCATATTCCTCGAGAATGGAAGCATCCAGCTCGTAGAACTGAAGCAGCGTCTCATCCTCCAGCGGAATCATGGACCCCCATTCCAGCTCTTCCAGAATCTTGTCTCCGATCTCCTTCACGGGCACGTTGACTTCCTGTCCACCCTCTTCCGGTGCACTTTGTTCGCCACAGGCGGCAAGACTCACAACCATCACTGCTGATAATAGTAATCCCAGTAGTTTCTTCTTCATGTTATCCTCCAAAATGTTTACTCTTTTTTATTCATGACACAACCTGAATTATATAGAGGATGCCGTTTCTGATGGTTACATTCCTGTTACACCCTAGTGACAAAATGATTTCTTTCCTAAGGCGTTAATCCGCCGGAAAACCATCTCCCATAAAATTCATGGTATAATATCCATATATAAACTCTGATGAAAGGTGTGAGATAGAATATGAAAGTCGGATTCATCGGTCTAGGCATCATGGGAAAACCCATGGCACTGAATCTTATGAAGGCAGGACACAAACTGAAGGTCTACAATCGTTCCAAGGAGGTTGTGAAAGACCTGGTTTCTCTAGGCGCAGAAGCCGCATCCAGTCACGGGGATACTGCCGTGGGGGTGGATGCCCTCATCACCATGCTCCCCGATTCGCCGGATGTGAAAAAAGTCATGATCGGAGAAGACGGGGTATATGATCATGCCAGTGAAGGGCTTCTCTACATCGACATGAGTTCCATCCTTCCTGAAGTGTCCGTGGAAGTGGGCGAAAAGCTCCGGGAGAAGGGAATCCGCATGCTGGATGCTCCGGTATCCGGCGGAGACTTTGGGGCCATAGCCGGTACCCTTGCCATCATGGCAGGAGGCGAAGAGGAAGACTTCAATAGAGCGCTGCCCCTTTTTGAAGCCATGGGAAAATCCTATGTGCTGGTGGGCCCTCTTGGCAGTGGAAACACCTGCAAGCTTACAAACAACATGATTGTGGCTGGTAACATCGCAATCCTTTCCGAAGCGCTTCTTCTCTGCAGAAAATCCGGTACGGATCTGACGAAGGTACTGGATGCCATACGAGGTGGCTCTGCAGGCTCCGCGGTGCTGGAAACCAAGTCTCCTAAAATCCTCAAAGAGGACTATAAGCCGGGATTCAAGATCGATCTGCATATCAAAGATCTGAGAAATGCGCTGATCACAGGTGCAAAGCTCCACATACCGATGCCCTTGACCGAAGAGATCATCGGTATGTATCGGGAGCTCAGTGAAAGCGGCATGGGCGATGAGGACCACAGTGCCCTCTTCCGCTATTTTGAAAATCACAGCAGCTAAGTCTTACAGCACCAGGAAAGCTAAGGAGCCTTTCTGGTGCTGTTTTCCGGTCTCTCTTATCCTCTTCTCCCATTTCCTGTATAATGAACAAAAACGGAAGGAGCAGAATATGCGAATTTTTATCGATGCGGACGGCTGTCCTGTGGTGAAGCTCACCGTCTCCTATGCCCGAAGAAACGGGATTCCTGTAACCATCGTGAAGAACTATGCCCACGTCATCGAAGACGACTATGCGGAAATCATCACGGTGGACATCTCCAGCGATGCTGCGGATTATTACATCGCCAACAAGATCCGAAAAGAGGACATTCTCATTACGCAGGATTATGGCCTTGCTGCCATGGCGCTCTCCAAAGGAGCCCGTATCCTCAATCAGAACGGGCTCCTCATCCACAACGATAACATCATGATGCTTCTTGACCGCAGACACATCAATCAGAAGATGAGAAAAAACAGCAGGGTCTATACGAAGATTCCGAAGCGGACACCCGATGATGATGAATCCTTTCTTCTCTCGCTGAAGAAGCTTACTTCGTGATCCCACATAGGCCTGTGCGCCAGAAAGGTCTGCAGCATCACATCCTGTGAGCTGCAGACCTTTCTATCTCATATCATGCAGTTCAGATTGATCTCCACTCTCAGATCTTCTCCGCCGGTGAGCTCTGTGAAGCGCTGAAAGAACTTTCTTCTCAAAGGTTCATCCACGGATGCCTTCACCAGCATGGAGGACTTGAATATACCCTTTATTCGCTCATTTCGCATATTCAGCACAAACGCACCATCAAAGTTTCTATAGTCCTCACTGATTTCTTCAAGCAGATCCCTTACGGAGTCCTTCAGAAACTGTTCCATGAGATAGTTTTTATAGCCCTCTCTGCTTCTTCCAGTATCTTTCAGATACCGCTCAAAATTCCCCTTCAAGGTTTCATTCAGAGGCAGGTCCACAATATAATTTATCTTCACATAATGATCCATAAAAAAACACCTTCCTTTGATTATAAGTGTATCACAGTTCTCTGAACCCTTTGTGACCTTGCTGTGAAAAAATAACAAACCATGGGTGCAGAATTCTTCTCTTTGAAGTCCCTTATTGAAGCTGGTTTTCCCGAAATATTGCCATGAGACCGCAGACTTTCTGCTCACCTCATGTATAATGAAAGAAAAAGCAGGACATGGTTCCTGCATGACAAACGTCAAGGAGGAATACCCGAATGATCAGATACGCAACCATAGGCACCGGATTC
>RZYZ01000027.1 GCA_009930125.1 Clostridia bacterium
GAGTATGGCACCACCACAGGAAGAAGCAGAAGATGCGGATGGCTGGACCTGGTTATCGTGAAGACCTCCATCCGAGTGTCAGGGCTCACATCGCTGGTGCTGACCAAGATCGATACCCTGGCAGGTCTTGAGAAAATCAGAGTCTGTGTGGGTTATCGCCTTGGAGATGAGCTCATCGACTACGTACCTGCAAGCCTTGCGGATCTTGCTCTGTGCAAGCCGGTCTATGAGGAATTTGACGGCTGGGATGATTCTGTTTCAAAAGCCACAAGTTATGAGGAAATGCCTCTTAATGCGAGAAAGTATATCGAGCGAATCGAAGAACTTCTGGAAATCAGGTGCTCCATCATATCAGTGGGGCCAAGAAGAGATCAGACCTTCCAGAAAGACGATCTATAGAATGAAACCGTACCGATGCGAAATCAGCAGTGAATTTCGCATCGGTATTTTCCTGTCCTTGGTCTCCCTCTGGCTGATATAATGGAGGAAACAGAAGATGGAGGAAAGCGGATGAAAAGAGAAAATATTATTGTAAAAATGCATGATGGTTCTTCACGCAAGATCAGAGTCGCACTGCCCACAGAGATGAAGCCTTTTGAAACGTATCCGGTCTTGTATCTTTTCGACGGACAGAACGTGTTTGACAAGGCGGATTCCTTCGCTGGCGTCATATGGGATGTGGAGAAGGCAGCGGATCAGCTGGTTCGTGAAAAAGTCATTAAGCCTTTGATCCTCGTAGCCATAGACAACGCAGGGGATAAGAGACTGGACGAGTATGGTCCCTGGCCCTTCGAAGATGAACTTTACAGCTCTCTGGGGCAGGGAGGAGAGTTTGCAGCCTATTTCGCGGAGAAAATCATACCACTGGTAGAAGACAGATATCCGATCAAAAGACGAAGAGAGGACAGAGCGCTTGCTGGAAGCTCCATGGGTGGTCTCATGACCGCCTACATCGGTACAAAGTATCCGGAGCTGTTCTCCGCACTGGGGGTATTCTCCCTGGCATCCTGGGTGTCGGAAAAGCCTTTCCTTGCGATGGTCCATGAGGAAGGAAATTTCAGGGACATGAGATTCTTCCTTCAGGTGGGAACGGAGGAGAGCCGTGACGCAGAAACGGGAAAAGTGGATATAGAAGACTCCCAGATCTATGTGAACAATACACTGAACTATCTCAGAGCCCTTCTTGAAAGAGGAGCTGAGTACAAAGGCGTCAGCCTGAATATCGCTGTGGGGAAAACACACAATGAAGAAGTATGGGCAGATTTCATGCCCCAGTTTCTGGAGTGGCTAAGTGAAAAATGATACAAAAAATGGAGGCTGAGATCATCTTCTCAGTCTCCATTTTATATCTGTCGTTTTCCTATCGACCGTCCATCTGACCTGTCAGTGCCTTCATGACGGTTCCGGCGGTGGACCAGGCCCATTGGAGGTTGAATCCCCCGCAGGCGCCCAGAACGTCCAATACCTCACCTGTGAGGTACAGATTCGGCACCTTAAGAGATTCCAGTGTATGTCGGACTTCCCTGGTATCCACCCCACCATAGGTTCCCTGGGCCATGTTGAATCCCTGGGTTCCGGTCACTGGGAAGGACCACTCCTTAAGCAGCTGGGCAAGCTTTATCAGATGAATAGGGTTCACTTCACCAATCACGGTGGAAGGTCGATCCAGTCCGGATTCTCTCAGAAGAACAGGGATGAGTTTAGAAGGAAGAAGACTCTTGAACACATCCATGGCGGACCGGTAGCTGAATAGTGCGGCATGATTCAGTATGATTTCCTTGACCTCCTCAGGACTTTTTTCAGGGAAGAAATCCAGTGTGAGAAGGAGCTCTTTTCCGTTCTCTAGATGAGGATGAAGGAATCTGGAAAGCTGCAGAATGGGAGGGCCTGATATTCCGTAATCTGTGAAGAGAAGCTCACCTTCTTCTTTCCTGAGGATAACATCATTCAGGCTAAGGACAGCGGATCCGTTTATTTTCACGCCACTTAGTGCACGCAGAGCGGGATGGGAAAGCTTCATCTGTACAAGAGAAGGCATGGGAGTGATCACGTGATGGCCAAGCCCACAGAGAATCTTATACATGGAGCCATCGGACCCGGTACCGGGGGCAGCCATACCACCGGAGCTTATGACCAGTTTGTCGCATTCATATTGTGAGATATTCGTAGTAACAAGAAAGGTTCTGCCCTTTTTTCGGACATTCGTGACTTTTTCATTGAGCTTCAGAGGCACACCTTTTTCTTCCAGTGAGAGCCGTAGAAGATCCACCACAGAGGAGGACTGAAGAGAATAAGGATACATCTTATGGTCATCCAGTGTAGTCAGGTTCAGGCCCAGACTCGAAAAATAGTGCAAGGTATCTTCAAGGTCATAAGTCCGAAGGGGAGAAAACGTATAGGAGTCGTTCTCGCTGGTATACATATCGCTGATTCTATCCATGACCGTTTCATTGGTGATATTGCATCGTCCATTTCCGGTTGTCAGCAGTTTCTTCAGGATTCGATCCTTTGCTTCCAGAAGGAGGATGTCTTTGCCGTAGTCAGCCAGAAGAAGGGAAAGATAGACACCGGAAGCTCCGGCACCCACAATGATGATTTCATGTTTTTCCATATCGATACCTCATTTGAATTTCTTATCCATCATTATAATATAACTGAAGGGAAATGTCTTTCCGGTTACTTTGTTTGGTCTAAATTACCTAAAGTATGGAAATATGAAACCGTTAAGGCTATAATTAATGTACAGGTTTGTAAATGTTTTCTGACATTTTAGTTAGGAGGAATAAATTATGGATGCAAGTAAATTGATGGAATATAAGAACTGGGTCGTCGCTGGTGATGTACATAATCAGACGAAGTATGCTGGAAGAATCTACAACAAACTGATCAAGAGAGGGTATAACGTCGTAGGTATGCATCCTCTGGATGAGAAAGAAGATGTGATCAATTCTTTTAGCGAGCTCAATGATCGGGAAGAAAAGTTTGAAGTGCTGAATCTTGTGATCAATCCAAGAAGAGGTCTTGAAATCGTGAAGGATGCCCATGCATACGGAATTAAAATGATCATGGCTCAGCCAGGAGCGAGAAGTCATGAGATCAGAGAGTTTTGCGAAAACAACGGCATGGAATATGTGGAAGGCTGCACGCTCGTTGAACTGAGCTATTAGGAAGAACCCGAAACTTTTTTACAAAAAAATGTTGACAGTCTGTTAAATGTTAGGTATTATAGTCTTTGTCAGGTTAACACCCAAGCTAATTCTGACCTAAATGAATAAGGAAATTAATGGCGATATGGCCCCTTGGTCAAGCGGTTAAGACACCACCCTTTCACGGTGGTATCAGGGGTTCGAGTCCCCTAGGGGTCACCATTTATTCATGTATTACGGGAGCATAGCTCAGCTGGGAGAGCATCTGCCTTACAAGCAGAGGGTCACAGGTTCGATCCCTGTTGTTCCCACCATTACATGGCCCAGTGGCTCAGTTGGTTAGAGTGCCGGCCTGTCACGCCGGAGGTCGAGGGTTCGAGTCCCTTCTGGGTCGCCATTTCAATTTAACTTAAGGCCCCTTGGTCAAGCGGTTAAGACACCACCCTTTCACGGTGGTATCAGGGGTTCGAGTCCCCTAGGGGTCACCATTTTTTTTAGTATGGGAGCATAGCTCAGCTGGGAGAGCATCTGCCTTACAAGCAGAGGGTCACAGGTTCGATCCCTGTTGTTCCCACCATACATGGCCCAGTGGCTCAGTTGGTTAGAGTGCCGGCCTGTCACGCCGGAGGTCGAGGGTTCGAGTCCCTTCTGGGTCGCCACTTGCTGGTGTGGCTCAATGGTAGAGCAGCTGATTTGTAATCAGCAGGTTGATGGTTCGATTCCGTTCACCAGCTCCAGTGGAAACTCACTTTTATAGTGAGTTTTTTTTATTGTCCAAAATCGGTTCTGGTCTGGATTTCAACAAGAACTTGTGACCAATCTGTGGAAAACCTGGGACTTATACCCTGGTTATCCACAAACAGGTGTATGATTTCATGAAAAAAGAGCAGAGCTTTGTGGATAACTTTTCATGAGCCCGCTGGAAAAATAGACCAGAATCCGATATAGAAATGGAAGAAAAGAAGTCCAAAAGGAAGAAAGCCTAGGGTCAACCCCAGGCTTTCTTTGTTCTTTCATGATTCTTTTTGATTCTGAGATCCTGTCCCAGGAACTTATAAAGGTTGAAGTCCCCTACAAGGCGGGAATAGATACGTTCATCATACTTGTTCTTCAGATTTTCCAGTGTCAGATTTGTGGATATGATCATCTTCTTTTTTCTCAGAAGCTTCGAATTCAGGAAATTGAACAGCTCCACTTTGGAAAATTCCGTGCTGAGCTCCGTTCCCAGATCGTCTATGATGAGCAGATCGCAGTTCAGAAGGAGCTCCAGAAGCTCCACATTGTCATTGAACTTGACTTCCTTCAGATTCTGAATTAGACCATCCGCCGTCCGGTAGACCACAAGAAACCCTGCATCCAGAAGCTCCTTGGCAATGCAGCTGGAAAGGAAGGTCTTTCCGGTTCCAGGGCTACCATAGAACAGCAGATTGCTGCTTGTGGTTTTGAAGCTGCGGATGTAGCTCAGGGAAGCTTCCAGGATATTTGACATATTCTCCCTGGGAGATAGGGGATACGTACCCTCTTCTCTTTCATAAAGATCCAGTTTGAAGTTGTCGAAGGTGTATTCTCGGATGAGATCGTTGAAATCCGATGTGCGATGATAGACATCGATGAGGTTCTTCTTGTAGCAGGAACATTTATCCTGCCGGATGTATCCTGTGTCCTGACATTTGCTGCAAGTGTAGTGATGCTCCAGATAGTCCAGCGGGTAACCGAGGCTGCTTAGAATTTCGAGCCTGGATGCCCGAAGTTCGGTGATTTCTCTTTTCAGCTTCGGGAATTCTTCCTCATAGTTCACATTCTTTTTGAAATTCATCATGGCCAGTTCCATACTGAGCCTTGCAATCCGCTGCTCGATGTGCGCCAGTTCAGGCGCTTTTCGCTCCACTTCCTCTTTTCTCTTCAGTAAAGCCAGTTTCTCTCTTTCTCTTAGTTCCTCATATTTCTTCATGATGAGGCCATGGTAGCCTTTGATCATTTATCCCACCCCAATAGCTTTCTTTCAAGATCGTCATAGTCATATTCACGCTCCGTGAAATCCTTGTTCTGGTTCTGCGTTTTTCTGGTTTTGGATTTTCGTGGCATCTTTTCGTTCTTCTCTACATCCTGAAGGGTTTTGATGTCGTCCTTCAGCCAGGAACGGAGTATTCCGTTGATATAACCCATTTCCACTTTCCCCAAGGCGTTGAAGCTGATGTCGCAGGCTTTCAGGATCATGTCTGTGGTGAAGCCATAGGTGTAGAACCATTTTTCAAGAAGATCTTCCTGAGGCTTGGGCACATCCCGGTCATTGATGCCGAGATAGGTCAGCACCTTTCTGTAATTGGACCACTTCTCTTCATGCTTCTTGATGTTCTGCTGTGCAAGTTCGGCGGTCTTGATGCCCTGACTGTCCCAGTTGATGGCTACAGTCTCGATGTATTTCATGCTGGTCTTGCCCTTCAGCACACAGTGCTGGACCATCAGTATGATCACTTCTTCAGTGAGTCCGTACCTGTCCTTGAAGTAGAGGAACTTCTCCGCTTCCGAGGAAGATAGTGGTCGACCCATGAGCATGGATATTTCCTGCAGCATGGGATGCATGGGCTCAGAAGGCTTTTCCGCTTGTTTTTCTGAAGCGGTCTCTTTCGTTTCCGGTTTCTTTGCCGGTTCCGATGCTGTAAGCCTAGGATGCACCAGACTCTGGCTTTCCTTGATTTCAATGGACATGCTTCCGTGAGCGTCAATGGTATGGAGGGAGAGGAGTCCCACCTGATCCCAGTACTCCAGCGCTTTCAGCACATCGGTCTCCAGAAGACCTAAAATGTCCGCAAGAAAACTGGTGGAAACACCATCTTCTCCGAGCTGGGTATAGCGAAGAAGAGTGATGTACACCTTCACGTATTCGCCCCTTGCTTTGGGCATATAATAATCCACGAAATTCGCGGATAAAGTGACGACATTTGATTTATAGGGTCTAAGCATAATGGTGCTCATGAAGTATCTCCTCGTTCCTGTGATAAGAAAATTATAACAAATAACAGCATGAAAATTCATCCTGGGACAAATTTTCTGAAACTGCGGCTAAAAATAGGGGGCCTTATCGGCCCCACAGCAGTTATTTTGATATGACGTTGGGATCTTTCAGTGGTATGGTGGCCACAACGGAATCCTTTCTGAAGTTAAAGTTCTTCCAGAGCTGAAACCTGTCGACTCTGAACTTACTGCCGGTATTCTTTCTCAATACATTCTGATAGCTTGCCAGGTCCTTTGTGATTCCTCCGTTGAAGAGGACCAGCTGAACGGAATCCTTCGATTCGATTTCCTCTTCCTCTCGCACTTTGAATCCGTGGAGTCCAAGCATGGTATTGAAATTACGGGAGAGGCTTTTCACATATCCGAAATTACTTACATCAAGGCCGATGGTCCTGGTGCTTTCATCAAAGGACAGATTTCCCTGCACATCGATTTTGAAGTAGCGGATGGGTCTTGAGATATCAGTGATGATGTCTTCAAGCTTCGCAAGATCCGGATCTTCGATGGTTTCCAGCACAACACCGTAAAATGAGGTTTTCTTTTTCGGTTTTATTTTTTTTATGAGATTTCTGGTGGAACTTTCAATGACTTTCCCTGATTCCTTGTCCAGAAGTGCTACGAGATAATATTTCATCTACTGCTGCCTCCGCATGTGTTTTTTTTCATTATATCATAACTTGCTGACTCTGTTGTCTATTGTCTGCTCTTCGAGGAGTCGTCATCTGGTCTATTTTGTGAACGTTGGCCGGTTCCAGGGTGAGAGGAATCCGTGAGGCACTGAAAATGCTGGCTTGCAGCGATTCAGGCACCTGCAGTAAAGATTGCAATAAATGCAAGTATACGATGAAGATTTATGATATAATATATTGTGGTAATTCATCATGGGATGATTGAAGAGAAGGCTTGAATGTCATCAGATTTGGAAAGAACAGAAGAAGGTGCCCATGCCTCGGAAAGAGCCTGATAAGAGTATGAATGATAAAGGTGGAATATATGGAAAAATTAATAATAATCGGTGGTCATAAATTACATGGAGAAGTGGAAATCAGCGGTGCCAAAAACGCAGCTGTTGCAATACTTCCAGCGGCACTCATGGTGGCCAATGGAATCAGTGAAATAGAAAACATACCAGACATTGACGATGTGCACTGTCTGGAAAGAATCATAGAATCTGTAGGTGGGAAAATCGTGAAAAACGGGACCACCTATTCCGTCGACTGCACAGGAGATCTGAAAGTCGTTGCGGATACGGAAGATGTGAGAAAGATGAGAGCGTCCTACTACCTGGTGGGCGCACTGCTCGGCAGATACAAGAGTGCAAAGGTGGAGCTTCCCGGAGGATGCGCCATCGGCGTCAGACCCATGGATCAGCACATCAAGGGCTTTGAAGCGCTGGGAGCAAAAGTGACCATGGACCATGGTTCCATCACCGCCAAAGCGGACAGACTCATCGGAGCGAACATCTTTTTTGATGTGGTCTCAGTGGGCGCAACCATCAATGTCATGCTGGCAGCAACCCTTGCCGAAGGGCAGACAGTTCTGGAAAATGTGGCCAGAGAGCCCCATGTGGTGGATGTGGCAAACTTCCTCAACACCATGGGTGCAGACATCAAGGGAGCTGGTACCGATGTGATCCGAATCAATGGTGTCAAGGAACTGAAGGGCTGCACATACAGCGTGATTCCGGATCAGATCGAAGCGGGAACCTACATGATTGCCGCTGCAGCCTGCGGTGGTGAAGTGACCATCAAGAACATCATTCCAAAGCATATGGAATCCATTTCCGCGAAACTGGAGGAAATGGGAGTAGTCATAAAGGAATATGATGACAGTCTGGTGATCCTATCAGATCCGGAGAACCTCAAATCCTGTAATGTGAAGACCTCACCTTATCCAGGGTTCCCTACAGATGTGCAGCAGCCCATGGGTGTACTCATGAGTATCGCCAAGGGAAGAAGCATCATCAATGAAAGCATCTGGGAATCCAGATTCAAACATATGGATGAACTGAAGAAGATGGGCGCCTGTGTCCTTGTGGAAGGAAGAACGGCAATCATCGAAGGTGTGGAGAAACTATCCGGTGCCAATGTCAGAGCTACGGATCTGAGAGCGGGGGCGGCCATGGTCATTGCTGGGCTGATTGCAGAAGGAAAGACGGAAATCAGTGACGTGGAGCATATCTATAGAGGATATCCGAATATTGAACAGAAGTTCAGAGAGCTGGGTGCTGAAATTTCCGTCGAAAAGTGCTAGGAAGTGTAAATATATGATTTTTTGCTCATTGTACAGCGGTTCCAGCGGAAACAGTATTTTCATCGGTTCGGATAAAACGAAGATACTTGTGGATGCGGGACTGACTGGAAAAAGTATCATCAGTGCGCTGGATAATATCGGAGAAGATCCCTCGGAGCTGAATGGGATTCTGATCACCCATGAACATAGTGATCATGTGAAAGGCGCAGGCATACTGTCCAGAAAATTTGACCTTCCGATCTATGCCAATGAGAAAACATGGGTGGCCATGGAAAAATGTCTAGGCACGATCAAGCCTCATAATATAAAGATTGTGGAGAAGGATTTCACCATACAGGATATGGAGATCTCCTCTTTCAGAGTACCCCATGATGCGGTTGCCTGTAGAGGGTACACCGTCACTCAGGGTGGAAAGAAAATAAGCATCGCCACAGACATCGGTGTGTTCACGGAAGAAATCAGAAACAGCATTCTGGAGTCCGATCTGGTGCTTCTGGAAAGCAATCATGATATCGAGATGCTGAAATTCGGGCCCTATCCCTATGACCTGAAGAGAAGAGTACTGAGCGAGGTAGGGCATCTCTCCAATGTGGATGCGGGAAAAGCCGCGCTGGAAATTCTGAAATACGGAAAAAAGAAAATCGTCCTGGGTCATCTTTCCGGAACCAATAATGTTCCGGAGCTTGCTTTTAAGACCGTGGAGAACATCTTCCTGGAAGAGAAGCTGTCCATAGGTCCCGGGCAGGATGTGGATCTTGCGCTGGCAAGCAGAATCAGACCCTCCAGTTATACGGAGGTGTAACATGAAGATATTTTACAGCTGTCTTGAAGATTATGACATGGCCATAGATGATTTCATCTTAGAATTTGAAACCTTCCCTGTAATAGAGAAGGATGAGGACCACGTATGTGACTACTGCAAAGAAAGGTCTGCCTATCGTCTCCGAAAGATGGAAGATGTAGCGGATCATAGCGATGACATGGTATAATGACAAAGCATTATTACAAAGTTTGAAGGAGAATAGAACATGAATTTATACAAAAGCTGGAATGACATGGTTGTAGACTATGTGAAGACAAAGGGAGAAAAAGCATTCTGGGAGGAATACTCCAAGGTGGAAGGCGGAATCTACAGAAAGATTCTGGACAATCCAAATGAGAAATTCACTTATAAAATCAGTGATCTTGCAAAAGAGATGAAGACAACAGACGAATTCGTCATGGGATTCACAGATGGAGTCAATGATTCTCTCAATACACAGCTGGACCTTGAAAACATCGGTGCGGAGGATGAGATCACACTGGATATCAATCTGGAGAAGCTGTATTACAACATGCTGGATGCGAAAGCGGATTATCTCTATGAGATTCCAGCCTGGGAAACTATTCTGACTGAAGAGAAAAGAGAAGAGATTCAGAAGGAACTGAAGGATTCCAGAACCGTAAGAAATGAGAATAAGATTGGAAGAAACGATCCGTGTCCATGCGGAAGCGGCAAGAAGTACAAAAAGTGCTGCGGTAAGGTTTCTTAGTTCCTATATGAATGAGTAGGATTTGTTTGGAAGACTTCGTGACTTATGGAACGAAGTCTTTTTTCTTTTCTTAAGTTTTTCTAAAGAAAAGCGCTTTTTTCTTTTTTGATACCATTTGAATCTTTCCGGAGCGTATTATGGTAGGTAATGATGCCAAGAGGGAGAGGAGCACAGAAAATGATGGGTAAACGTATACGGAATCAGACAGCACTGGCAGGTTTTCTCGTCCTTCTTCTGGTTTTCCTGACTGCCTGTGGAAATAATCAGAGGGAGCCGCCTGAAAGTCCTTTGAATCACGAGGGTCTCCAGGAAGAGGAAGAGACGGAAAAGTACAGAGCGTTCAGAAGCAGCTCAGGGAAACTCTCCGTGCTTGCTACGGATCTCTGGGAAGAGGAAGAGACGCTTCATGAGGAGTCAGACCTTTCCTTATATAATGAAGCGTATCAGTCCTACCTCATCACGCTTACAGACGATAAGGAAAAATTTCCGGACGAACTGGATATGGATTCCTACAGTGAACGCATTGGAGCAGCTGTCATGAAGGATCTGATAAAGCCGAGGATGACAGAAACTGAAATGGTGGAGATCGATGGCCTTGGAGGCAGAAAGTTTAAGGTGGAAGGAAAAATCGATGATGTTTCCGTGACCTATGCTTTCCTCATACTGGAAAGTGAGAAGGAATATGTTCAGGTGATTGCGTGGAGCTTCACGGAGAATATAGAAAATAATGCTGCCTATTACGACAGGATCATCGAATCTGTAAAGTGGCATGAGGTGGAAAATAATGAGAACGGAAATTGACATCATTGCTGTGGGAAAGCTCAAGGAGAACTACCTGAGAAGCGCTCAGAAAAGTCTGCTCAAGCTGCTGAGTCACAGAGCCAGAATCAGCGTCATTGAAATAAAAGACGAAAAGACGAAAGAAGGAGCTTCGCTGAAAGAGCTGGAGCGTGTGAAGAATCTTGAAGGTAAGAGCATACTGAAGCATCTGGATTCAAGGGGAAAGATCATCGCCATGGATCTCAGAGGGAAAAAGACCAACAGCGATGCACTGAAGAAGATGCTGGAAATGGAGGCGATGGACGGGCAGAAAATCCAGTTCATCATCGGAGGCAGTCTGGGCATTTCTGAAGAAGTGCTGGATATGGCGAACAGAAGGATTTCCTTTGGCGACATGACTTATCCGCATCAGCTCTTCAGAGTGATGCTGCTGGAAGAACTGACCAAATCGATCTAAGGGAGAACCCTTAATAGAAGGAGAGAGAACAGACATGAGTGAGACTAGAATGATTCGGAGAAAGAGACAGAGATACAGATCGTATCTGGAAGGGCTGAACCTTCTACTGTTTCTGTTTGGCGCAATTTTATTTATGGAACTGATTCTGAGGGTGAATACGGAGGAAATTTTCTTTAATGCAGGACTTCTTTATTCCGTGTTATTTTCAGGTGCGGCATCCATCCTGATTTATCTGATTGCAGGACTTTTCAAAGGAAGTGCCAGGACAGCCGTCATCAGTGCTGCGCTGGTCTTTCTGACGCTGCTTTTTTCATCACAGCTGATTTACTATAAGATCTTCAAGACTTTCTACACAGTATACTCAGCAGGTAACGGTGCTCAGGTGCTGGAATTCATAAATGACATATTCTTCGCCATGGGCAAGAATGCCCTCTGGCTGGTCCTTCTCTTTCTTCCGCTGATCGTATTCGCTGTGCTCATAAAGAAAAGCGATGCATCCAATTATGTATCCAGCTGGAAGGAAAGAGGCATGCTGGCACTGACCCTTGTGATCTTCTTCGGAGGAGCGCTCGGTGGAATCCATCTGGGCGACAAGGAAGTGAACTCGGCCTATGACATGTACTATAGAAACAACTATCCTGTGGCTTCTGTGAATCAGCTGGGGCTTATGACCAGCATGAGAATCGATCTTCAGAGAACCGTCTTCGGCTTCGAACCTGAACTTGCGCCACCACCACTGGTAGAGGTACCGGAAGAGCCGGAAGAACCAGAGGAGACTCCATCAGAAACGCCTGGAGAAGAGGAAACACCCGTGGAGGAGACTCCAGTGGTCTATGAAGAGAATGTGATGGATATCGATTATGAAGCCATCATAGGGGAGACTGCAAGTGAAGACCTGAAGAACATGCATATCTACTACAGCACAAGAAAGACCACCAAGCAGAATGAGTATACCGGAAGGTTCAAGGACTATAACCTGATTCTCATCACGGCTGAAGGGTATTCCCATTATGCTGTGAATGAGGAAGTGACGCCTACCCTGTACAAGATGCAGCATGAAGGATTCAACTTCACAAACTTCTACAATCCCATCTGGGGCGTCAGTACTTCCGATGGGGAGTATGTGGCCACAACAGGCCTTATTCCTAAGAGTGGTGTGTGGAGCATGTATAAATCCGGTGCCATCTCCATGCCGTTCACCATGGGCAATCAGCTGAGAAGCCTTGGCTACAAGACCATGGCCTATCATAACCATACCTATGATTACTACAACCGTGACATTTCCCATCCGAATCTGGGTTACGACTATAAAGGGCTTGGAAACGGCCTGGATGTGAGAGCAACCTGGCCGGAATCAGACATTGAGATGATGGAGCTGACTACAGAGGAATACATGAACGATGTACCCTTCCATACCTACTACATGACGGTGTCAGGCCATATGAGATATTCCTTCTCAGGAAACTTCATAGCAAGCAAGAACAAGGATCTGGTGCAGGATCTTCCCTATACCGAGGCTGGAAAGGCCTACATGGCCACCCAGATCGAGCTGGACCGAGCCATGGAGCATCTTCTTGAGAAGCTGGAAGAAGCCGGTGTTGCGGACAAGACGCTCATCGCCATCAGTGCGGATCATTATCCATACGGACTCGAGATGAATGAAATCAATGATCTTGCCGGTCATGAAGTGGAATCAAACTTCGAGCTCTACAAATCCAGCTTCATCCTCTATGCCAAGGGAATGGAACCTGAGACCATCGACCGTCCCGTATCAAGTCTTGACATCATACCGACCATCTCCAATCTCATGGGACTGGAATATGATTCCAGACTCATGATGGGAATCGATATGTTCTCAGACAGCGATCCACTGGTGATCTTCAACAACAGAAGCTTCATCACAGACAAAGGAAGATACAATTCCGTGACGAAGGAGTTCACCCTGAATGATGGCGTCACCATGACGGATGAGGAAAAGGACGAATATCGAAAGACCATTTCCAGTGAAATCGAGCGGCAGTTCTATTACTCCGCCATGATTCTCGATACAGACTACTATTCCATCGTGGTGGATCGATAAAAGAAAACAAGAAGAGAAGATGAGGTTTATCCGCAAAAGAGTGGATAGACCTCATTTTTCTTAAATAAGCGTGAAAGTTTCGGGATCTTTTTGAACCGGTTCATGCAAGGGTCTAGAATAAAAGGTAGGCAGAATACTGTCTGTAATAAACAGCTTAATTCATTTAAGAGATTGGAGAGAGAAAGATGAAGATAAGTGTAATCGGATGCGGCAGATGGGGTTCCTTCATTGCCTGGTATCTGGATCGAAGAGAACATGAAGTGACGCTCTACGGAAGAGCATCCTCCAGCCACATGAAGCGTTTCAGGGAGGAAAGAACCAATGGCCTCATCATGCTGCCGGAAACCGTGCAGCTTGAATCTGACCTTGGAAAGGCACTGCAATCGGACGTGATCATCATTTCTGTGAATTCCCAGGGGCTCAGAGCGCTGATGGAAGAAATTGAGCCTTTCAAAGTAAGAAACAGGACCTTTGTGCTCTGCATGAAAGGGATGGAGATCTCCACCGGAAAGAGGCTCACAGAGGTGGTGGAAGAATATATGGAAGGCACCTCAAAGGCAGCTGTCTGGCTGGGACCCGGCCATGTTCAGGAATTCTACAGAGGAATCCCCAACTGCATGGTCATTGATTCCAGTGATGAGAAGGTTAAGGAGATGCTCATCGAATCCTTTTCCTCGGATCTTATCCGTTTTTATTATGGCAATGATCTCATCGGGAATGAAATCGGAGGAGCAACGAAGAACATCATCGGTATCGCTGCAGGAATGCTTGATGGACTGGGTCTGTCTTCTCTGAAAGGAGCGCTCATGTCCAGAGGCACCAGAGAGATTTCAAGACTCATCGAAGCCATGGGAGGGAATGTTCTTTCAGCCTATGGCCTGTGTCACCTTGGGGATTACGAGGCTACCGTCTTCTCCCAGTTCAGCCATAACCGGAAATTCGGGGAGAGCTTCGTCAGAGGGGAAAAGTACAGTTCTCTTGCGGAAGGGTACTATACTGTGGAAGCCATCATGAAAATCTCGGAAGAGCATCATGTGGACCTGCCCATCTGCAGAGCGGTCTATGAAGTGC
>RZYZ01000260.1 GCA_009930125.1 Clostridia bacterium
GAAATGGACTTCGACATGAATTATGCCATCGTGGTGGGATGCGATGAAGGAGGATGCCCTCTGGTATTTGCAGACAAAGTCATCGAGTGGGACTTCATCGAAAACCCCAAGGGCCAGGATGAAGCAGCCTACAGAAAAGCGAAAGATCAGCTGAAGGAAGAAATCAAGAAGTTCTATATGGAAAACTTCGCATAAGATAAAGAAGGTGCAGCTCTATTTTAAGAGTTACACCTTCTTTTTGATTGCCGGAGATCGATCCTTACTTATGAAGTAAGGTCATCCGAGGCTTCTTTATGGTCGAAGCCTTTTTCACATTCCTCTTTCAGGAGCCCGTAATAGACCAGGTCATGAAACTCACCCAGTCTTGCCACATGGTGCCTGAGCGTTCCTTCATAGGTTAGTCCCGCTTTCTCCATGACCCTCCAGGAACCTGGATTGCTGGTGAAGGCGGCAGCATAGATCCTGTGGAGATGAAGCGTGCGAAAGCCATAGGCCAGGAGCGCTTTAACAGCTTCCGTTCCATAGCCCTTTCCCCAGTAGTCCTTGCCGATCCAGTAAGCCAGTTCTCCTCTCCTGTGCGGTGTAGAAAGGTTCAGGTTGACGAGACCGGTGAAAAGCTGAGACTTTTTTTCCACCATGGCAAAGGCCGCAATGCTTTTCTTCTCTTCCGTAAGATGGCATCTCTAGATGGCATCTCTAGATGAATTCACTGGCGGAACCTTTCGGATAGGGGTGAGGGATGTTGAGGGTTGTTTTTGCCAAATCAAAGTCTCCAGCCAGTTTCTCGATTCTCTCGGCATCAGAGGCGAGGAGCTTCCTTAATAGTAGTCTTTCAGTTTCGATTTTCTCCATAGACCTTATCCTCGTAATGGAATTTCTGCTTCTTTACTCGTGAAGACAGCCCTGCTGCTGCCATTCATCCTATTAGTATGAACTGGGATGAGGGGCTCTGCGGCAGGGCTGTAATTTCATGACTGATTTTCTGGATTTCTAGTCGAACCCGTTCATCATGGTGTCAGGGTCGGCGCTTAATCTCTTGTTCTGATTGTGCGCGTTGATCTTTTTCATGTCTTCCTCAGAAAGCTCGAAATCAAAGATGTCGATGTTCTCTCTGATTCTCGATGGTGTAACGGACTTTGGAATGGCCAGGACATCATTCTGGAAATGCCATCTTAAAATGATCTGAGCGGGAGATTTTCCATGCTTTCTGCCCAGTTCCACAAAGACCGGTGCATCTAAGTCTTCTTTTCCCTGCATCAGTGGTCCCCAGGCTTCCACCTGAATACCCTTTTCCTTGCAGTAGTCTCGGATCTCCTTCTGGTTCATCAGTGGATGCAGCTCAATCTGATTCATTACAGGAACTACTTCGGTTTCAGCCATGAGCTTCTCCAGATGATGGATGTGGAAGTTGCAAACACCGATGGCTCTGACGCGTTTGTCCTTGTAGAGCTTCTCCAGGGCTTTATAGGATTCCACATACTTGTCCTTGCCTGGCCAGTGCACAAGATACAGATCCACGTAATCTGTATCCAGTTTTTTCAGGCTGGTCTCAAATGCCGTAAAGGCATTGTTATACCCCTGATCTGTATTCCAGAGCTTGGTGGTCAGAAAGATTTCCTCTCTTGGAATGCCGCTGTCTTTGATGGCTCTGCCTACGCCTTCCTCATTTCCATAGATGGCTGCGGTATCGATGAGTCTGTATCCTGCCTTCAGTGCTTCCAGCACAGCAAGGTAGACCTCCTCCCCTTCTTTGACTTTGAAAACGCCAAAGCCGACGCTTGGAATTTCCACTCCATTGTTCAGTTTCCATATCGGTACATTTGTCATATCAGATCCTCCTTGATTCGTTAAAATGCTCATATGTTCATTATTAACCAAATCTTTCTCAGTTCGTGAAGGAAGTGTTAATTCTCTATGGACTTTGAGTCAATGGCCCATTAGGGGGCCATGCCTGGCGTCTTTCATGATATAATCGGAGTGAAGAAATGAAAGCAAAAACGGAGGGAATGAAATGAATGGAGCAATGATTGCCCACGATAATATGAAGGACGATCTCGTATTATTTGCCAGGAAACACAAGAAGATTCTGGAGAAATTTGATCTTTATGCCACAGGAACCACGGGGAAGAGACTGATCGAAGATACGGGACTGCCCATTCACAGACTCCAGTCCGGGCCCATCGGAGGCGACCAGCAGATCGGTGCGCTCATTGCGGAAGGAAAGATCATGTTCGTGATCTTCTTCAGAGACCCCCTCACCGCACAGCCCCATGAACCGGATGTGCAGGCATTGCTTCGGCTCTGCGACGTGCACAAGATTCCCATTGCCACCAACATCACCTCAGCGGAGATCATCATTCACTACCTGCATAGGCTCATGGGAGATGAGAACTACAAGGCAGCGCATTAGAACATCAGATCCGCCTATCACCACTGTAATGAAAGCGCTTTTTCTGCAATTTGCAGAAGAGGCAAAGCTGATAGAAGAAGCGTTCTTATCCTCCAATACTGGAAGAAAAGAGCGCTTTTTATCGTCCTCCTGTAAATAAACTGATGAAATCTATAATATTCTGTAAACTGATGAAATATTAAGGAAGTAGTAAGCTTTTATCAAGTATAATAATACTACACCGATTACATTGAAAAATCACTAAAATATAGAAGAGAAAAAAGCAGTTCATCCAGTAATGGAAAGAGACATACAGACTACTGCATCAGACGGAAAAGGAGGTAGGAATGAATGAGAGTAGCAATCATCGGAGCAGGAAATTCCGGGCTTGCCATGGCGGCCCATATGAGCTTTACGGATAACAAGGTCTATCTTTGGAATAGAAGTGAAGACAACATCACAGATCTCATGAGGACCAGAAAAGTGGAGACCACAGGTGTTCTTGTGGGTGAATTCGAGCTGGAAATGGTGACAACAAAAATGGAAGAAGTGCTCTCCTGTGCAAAGGTTGTGCTGGTGACAACGCCTGCCACATCCCATCAGGGACTGGCAAAAATCATGGCACCCTATCTTACGGATGAGCATATCGTGATCCTCAATCCGGGCAGA